>CALFYA010000353.1 GCA_937952925.1 uncultured Moraxellaceae bacterium | reverse complement strand
ACAGGCGTCAAGTTTAAAGATGGAGTGGAAATCAAACAGAACGCCGCTTAAGTGGGCTGAACACCAGATTTGACAATAGCTCTTGCCCCACTAAATCGTACTTCTAAAAAAAAGATTAGTTGTTGCACGTCATTTAGGGTTCTCTCTGAGTCAATCTCATAGGCCAAAGAAGCATTAGAGAGTGTTCGGGTTAACCAAAAAGATGTGGAGAAGTCAGCAAGCACTTTCTTAGCAAGAGTTGTGTCCAGCAAGCACGCCTTGATTAATTCTGCATCCTTCAGAACATCAAGACAGTCGCGCTCTTCAGCACTCTTTTGGGCTTTTGTGACCCATGCATGCGGATCAATCAATGGTCTTCTCAGCATACCCCCATCGGTGAGATTGTTGAGCGTAGCGTTTAGCTTATTTTCAAGATCTTGAATGCTCATGTTGGATCTCCTCAGTTCTTAGATTTTTGCGTTGACGCAAAATCTGGTTTGCCTTTTTTGTCGGGATAGGTGGTTTTACAGCTTGGATATGCCGAGCAACCCCAAAAGTTCTTGTCCTGAAATTTCTTGTGAACCAGAAAGGATTGACAGGTTTTACATTTGTGACTGCTTAACACGACAGGTCTGGCTTGATGCTCGACGGGTTTGCCGTTGTCGTCGGACATCGTATGCTTACATTCAGGATAGGCAGAACAGCCCCAAAACATGTTGTCGGCTTTCCCTCGTCGAAGCATTGGCTGTCCACACTTTGGACAAGGATGTGTCGGTATGGTTTGTTTGAATTGGTTGACTTCAGTCATCAGTGTTTCGTAAAACTCGTTCATGAGCGGTCTGTATTTGCCTGTACCGCTTGCAAGTTGATCTAGTCGTTCTTCAACTGAAGATGTAAAACCATATTCTAGAAAGGTAAAAATACCTGACACCTTACTGACCACACTCTCACCTAAAGCAGTGGCATAGAGCTGCCGACTTTTTTCCTCAACATACATGCGTTCATGAAGGGTTTGCATGATGCTGACATAAGTCGAAGGTCTGCCAATTCCTCGATTTTCTAGTTCTTTGGTCAGAGATGCCTCAGTATATCGGCTTGGTGCCTTGGTGATTTTGGTCGATACGTTGCCTTGAGCAACAGGCACCGATAGGGGAGGTGTTAATTTTGGGATGGGATTAGGTTCCCATTGATCTTTCGTTTCATCAGTAGCATCTCCATCAGTCAGTTGGAGCCAACCCTTCTTGATCAGGCTTCGACATTTTCCTTGCCAAATGACTTCATGAGTATTGAATGTACTGGTGGCGGTCACGGTTCTCACACTGTACTCTGCATCGGCAAGTTGTGATGCAATCGCTCTTTGCCTAATCAACTCATATAAGGTTTGGCAATCTTTATCCGTGCTAACCTGAGCAACATCTGCTTTGGTGGGTCTGATGGCCTCATGAGCTTCCTGTGCTCCAGCCTTAGCATTCCATGTTCTGGCTTTAGCAGGTAGATCAAGATGATGAGCTTGAGCATATGCACGAATGATCGAAATCGCTTCGTCAGATAGGTTTGGGGAGTCTGTACGCATGTAAGTGATATGCCCACCTTCATATAAGGTTTGGGCAATCTCCATTGTTCTTTTGGGTTTCATCTTGAGCTGCACGCTAGCAGCTTGTTGTAAGGTTGAAGTTGTGAAGGGAGGCGGTGGAGCACGAAAGCTTGTCTTTTCATCAAATGCTTTGATACAGACTTGTTTCGTTTTGCTGATGGCTTCAGCCAGTTCAACATCAAGGATGTAGGGAGGAATTGGCACATTTGAATGCGTTTTTAGCCAAGCTTGTGTATCCCATTCCATGAACCATTTTTCTTTGGCTGGATCATCAGTTTGATTGATAAAAATGATGGCTCCAAAATGCTTAGTGGGTTTGAAGTCACGAATAGCACGCTCACGCTCTACTACTAAGCGTAATGCAGGAGACTGAACACGACCAGCCGATAGCGTCTTGCCCATGAGATTAGACAGGATAGGGGATACCTGAAAACCGACCGCTCGATCTAATAGCCGACGCCCCTGTTGGGCTGCAACAAGATTTAAATTGATTGTGCGAGGGGATTGAATGGCTCCCAAGATGGCGGCCTGAGTGATTTCTGAGAAGGTAATCCGCTTAGGATTTTGAAGCTTGAGGGTTTCTTGTAGATGCCATGCAATCGCTTCTCCCTCGCGGTCGGGGTCGGTTGCCAGATACACCGTATCACCAGCTTTGATGCTCCGCTTGATGCGTTGAACAACATCTTTGCCTCGGTCGGTCAATACATATTCCACACGAAAATCAGGAGGAATCAGTCCTAAGTTGCCATCGGGTAGATCACGAACATGCCCGAAGCTGGCAAAAACTTCCCATCCACTTGGTAGAAAGCTTTTAATTTTGTCGATCTTTCCAGATGATTCAACAATCATAATATTTGTCATGTTAAACACCCTTAATTGATGCGATCTTCATTATAAATAATTTCTTTTATATATTCTTCAAAACTTACGTTAAATTGATCACATAGATGTTTACAGATCTTTTCTAGTCTCAGGATGCTCAAATCTTTATGACGTTCTTGAAAAATAGATTGATATAAAAGGCTCTGAACCTCATGTTTTTTAGAGGGTTCAATATTATGTTGCTCTAAGTCTGAGTCTTGAATGCCTTT
>CALFYA010000352.1 GCA_937952925.1 uncultured Moraxellaceae bacterium | reverse complement strand
AGCATAAAAAATGCTTTAATTAGCTATCGAAAATCACTTGAGGGAGTGCAGCTTCCTGATAATGATATAGAGTGCTTGGATGATTATCGAAAATTCTTGTAAAAAAAGCTAATCATGCGATTCGACTACACACAGAACATATTGGATAGGGTGTGCTGCGCGCACCCGTAGCAAATAGGTTGGTTTGGGTACCCACCGCTCACCTTTTCACCACAACACTTGGCACGCCAATCGCTTAACATGTTGTAAATTTTGCTCAAAACCCCAAAGGTGTCTTGTGAGTACCGCACAGCATTTGCTGATGATTGGCGCACTGATCGCCTGCTGCGCCTTCTTATCCATGTCTGAGATTGCGTTGGCGGCTGCCCGCAAAATCAAGCTCAAGCTGATGGCCGAAGGGGGCAACGATCAAGCCAACAAAGTGCTCCGACTGCAAGAACAACCCGCGCATTTTTTTGCTGCCTCACAAATCGGCTTGAATGCGGTAGGCATTTTGGGCGGCATCATGGGCGAAGCCGCGCTCACCCCATTTTTTACCGATCTGATTGGCACATTCTATCGGGGTGAATATTTAGGCTCACTGAGCTTCGCGCTGTCGTTTATCACGGTCACTTTACTGTTTATTTTATTTGCCGATTTGATCCCCAAGCGTCTTGCCATGACCGCCCCTGAGCAAGTGGCGACGCGGGTAATCACGCCGGTTGAGTGGTTTATCAGTATCAGTAAACCCTTAGCCTATCTGGTCAATGGCTTAAGCAATTTGTTGTTTAGACTGTTTAAAATCAACACCATCCGCGACGATCAAATCACCTTCGATGATATTTCGGCGATGGTCGATGCTGGCGCTCAAGCCGGTGTCCTGCAACAACAAGAGCATCATGTGATCGAAAACGTGTTTGAGCTGGAGTCGCGCACCGTACCGTCATCGATGACCAGCCGTGAAAGCGTGGTGTTTTTTACCCTACAAGACAACGAAGAACAGCTTAAAAGCAAAATCGCCGCCTACCCCCACTCCAAGTTTTTGGTCTGTGATGGGCATATTGATCATGTGGTGGGTTATATCGACACCAAGGATTTGCTGGTGCGTTTGCTCAACAATCAATCCTTGCAGCACATGAATGAAACCAAGCTGCGCACCGTGTTAATGATCCCCGACACCCTCACCCTCTCCGAGCTACTCGACCGTTTTCGCAGCACCCGTGAGAGTTTTGCGGTGGTGATCAATGAATACGCCTTGGTGGTGGGCATTATTACCTTAAACGATGTGATGAGCACGGTGATGGGCGATTGGGTCAATCCATTGCAAGATGAGCAGCAGATCATCCAGCGCGATGAGCATTCGTGGTTGATTGATGGGATTACCCCGATTGAAGACCTCAAGCGTGCGCTTGGACTCGACAGCCTGCCCGATGAAGAAAACTACGAAACCGCCGCTGGTTTTATCATGTATATGCTGCGCAAAATCCCCAAACGCACCGATTTTGTCGAGCTGTCGGGCTTTAAGTTTGAAGTGGTCGATATCGACCACTATAAGATTGATCAGTTGTTGGTGACGCGAGTGGAGCCAGTGTAACTCCACTCAACGGCTAAGCAAAAATCGTCACGGTCTGCCGACTAATCGCCACCAATTTGCCTGCATGATCCCAAATCAGCGCTTCGCTATGCTCATAGCCTTCAGCTGCCGCATCGGTTTTGACCTGATAGCCCCAATAATCGGTACTCTGATAACCGCTGATGTCATCCAAAAACTCCACCGTCCAACACAAACTGCTGGCGGGTGCAGGGGTTTTGTACATCGGCAAGACTGAGGGAGGCCACGCATCAATCAAGCCAAGGAGCGCGCTGATCTCAAAGCCTTCAAACGGCTGCTGATACCGCATCCATCCAGCAAAATCTGGTCGCGTCGCGCCACTAAACGGTGGCTTGCCTTTTGCCCAGCGCATATCGATATGCTGCAAAAACTCTGGCATCAATCCTGCGATATACGGAAACGCTTGTACGTCGGTGGGCTGCTTCATCTCGATCATGCTACGGCTTGGCGCAATCTCAATGCTCGACGCCCGCGCCCGACCAAAGCTGGCGAGCAGTACCGTTTGCACCTGCCCCGCTTGGATCAAACGCGCTTCGGCTTGGATCACCGATTTGCCTTGGCGTAGCACTTCGGCATGTAGCGTCGCTTGGCCTGCCTCGGCAGGTGCCACAAATGAAATGGTCGCCGAACGTAGCGGTAGATCTGTACCCACCACGGCGCGTAGACGTGCCAGCAATATCGCCGCCACCAAACCACCATAGGTCGCACGTCCCTGCCCCCATGTCGCAGGAATCTC
>CALFYA010000351.1 GCA_937952925.1 uncultured Moraxellaceae bacterium | reverse complement strand
GGTCATCGGTGAGTTTTCACGTGGCAAATCAAGTTTAGTCAATGCATTAATGGGTATTAGGCTGCTGAGTTCGGCTCAAGAGGCGACGACTGCGATCAATACATTTGTGCGCCAAATTCCAACCGAAGGTCATGATCGCTTTATTCGTGTGCATTTTCAGGATGGTAAACCCAGCCAAGATGTGGTGTGGCAAGATGGTGACGACGCTGTACTTGAGAAGTGGAGTACTGAGCTCGAACAAACCAATGCTGACATTCGTAAAACAATTGATCATATTGAAATTTTTCTAGATCATCCATTGCTTGCTCAAGGGTTAGTGATTATTGATACGCCAGGTCTACAGTCTGTCGTTGAGCATCATGAACAAGTGACCCGCCGTGCAATTGCTGAGTCTCATATTGCACTCTGGGTGCAAAGTACCCAGCAATTGGGAGGTAATGCAACAGAGTGGAATTTCTTAGCAAATACGATCCAAAAGAACTTCAACAAGTTTTTGACTGTTGTCAACATGTGGGACAATGTTCTTGATCCTCAAGACTCGGCAGATCGTAAGAAACCTGAAGATCAGCGTGTATCTGAAAAAATGTCACGGGTTAAAGAGAATTTTATCAAGCATCTGAGTGATTTATCTCAAGAGCAAATCAATCAAATGACCAACCAACAGCATTTGATTGGTGTGAGTGCAAAATGGGCACTTGATGATAGCTCAGATCAAAAGCAGCGCTCTAATGTACCTTATTTAGCTCAGCGAATTGGTGAAATGTTGAGTAGCGGCGAGGCGTTGGAGGAGGTGTATAAAAAGCCGCTGAAAATGTTGGTAGAAGTACAAGGCCAGCTCATCGAATCAGTCAAAGATGAATTGAATGAACTCAACTCACCCAAAAGTATTGAGCAGCGCCGACGTGAAAGTGAGCAGCTCAATCGCGATATTAAGATGTTACAGACTGAGGTAAAAAATGCCAATCTAGAAGCTGAGCATGAACATCAACGTGTTGCCAAAGTGCTGACAGATGATATTCGTCTAAAGCTCATTCAGCCGTTACAGGGGCTGAAAAATGAGATTGAATTACAAATCACTGAAAAATATGTGGAGAAGCAATTTGATCAGGCACGTAAATCCAAGACCAATGGTTTTCAGCTAGGACTGCCACCACAGTTACATGCTGAGTTTGAGCACACCATGGACGAAGTACGTTCTGCAATTGAGCAGCAAAATAAAAATGTCTCTGATATTTTGGCTAACTTGCGCGCAGACTATAACGACAGCATGGCAAAGCATACGGATGCAATTGGTGCAAGTCTAAAGGGTTTGAACATCAGCCTACCTCCACTAGATGTGTCGTTTGAATTGGATTTTTCTGAGATCAACGACTACGACGAGATGAAGGCTCGTTTACAGCAGCAAATGGATAAGCAGCGTGAAGCACTAGAGCAATTAGAAGAGGAACTGTTAAAAAACCAAGCTGATCCCGCCAAAATTCAGGGTGCCAAAGAAGCACTACAGCGTACTGAACGGCAGATGCAAAATTTAGGGAGCCGTCCAGCACCTCGGGAGAGTAGCCGACGTGTTGCTGTGTCTCGTAGCGGAATCAGTGGGTGGTTTAAAGATATTTTTTCCACGAAGTACGAAACTCGCTATTACACTGACGATAGTGAAGGCGAATCTTGGGATGATCAGCGTGCTGAGTATAAGCGCATGATGGATAATCGTGAAACCGCTCTAGAAAAAATTCAAAAGGTAGAGGAAGCCAAAAGTGGTAAGCGTCTTAGCCAAGAACGGCTGATGAAAAAGTATGAGCAGCAGCTACGTGAAGCTAAAGCTGCACTGGCAAAAGCTGAGCAGCAAAGCCAAAGCAATCGTCAAGAGCAAATCACACAAGCATTGAGTGGTCTCACCAAAGCGACTGCAGGTGAGATTGATAAACGTATGCAAACCTTAGAAGGACAAGTTTTGCCCGCAATTGAGCAAGCCTTTGAGGGGCAGCTCAAATTGCTCAAGGCATGTGTAGAGGAGCAGTTTATGCAGCCACTTCACGCCAAATCACAGCAGCGCCAAGAAATTGCAGATCTCATGGCACAAGAGCAAAGCCATATTGAACAACGTAAAGCAGATTTGACTGATGGACTAGCACAACTGCAAGGTCTTTATGCCTTGACGAATGATGCTCTCCATGCTGTCCACTAATCGCTCTGATATAGCAAGGATTTTTATATGAATACCATGACTAAAACATCACTGTCTTTGACGAGCGTGCAGAATATCCTCAGCCAACTCCCTGAGGAATTAAAAGCAGACGCACAACATCGACTCGCACAACGTGTGGAACAGACTGATCAACTACGTGTATCACTGGTTGGTGCGTTTTCTGTTGGTAAAAGTAGTCTATTAAACATGTTGCTTGGCGAATCGTGGTTGCATACGGCTCAAGAAGAGGCAACTGCATTACCAACAGTCATCGAATATGCAGCTGAATCTCAGATGTATTGGGTACAGCAGGATGGGCAGCAGCATACTCTTGATCGAGAAGGCTTCACCCAAGCCACAACAGCTGCGCCAACTGACGCACAATATGCCGTCCTTCGACTTCCTCAAACATGGCTACAGCAATTATCTATTATTGACTTGCCCGGTCTGGGCAGTACTTCATCTGCCAATTACAAGTACACACTGACACAGATCCAGCAATCTGATGCCATTTTGTATTTGATTGCACCACGTGGCCCGTCAGCAAGTGATTTACAAATGCTCTCCCTGATTCGTCAGTATGGAAAAGCCGTTTGCTTGGTCGTCGCACGCTGGGATGAGGTTGAGCAATCGATTGCGCGAGGTGAGAAAGCACCCAATCTTCATGAGTGGCAACAGCAGATTGCAAACGCAACAGGCTTTAACCAGCCTTTAATCACCGCACAACGTGCTGGTCTTGGGCGTGAAGCGATTCAGCAATTTTTGCAAAATTGTCAGCAACAACTCCATCATATTCGTCTACAGCGTTTTGTGGCTGAAATTCAACCTGAACTACAAAATGCTCTGAAAATCAATCAGCAAACACAGCAAACCTGTGAGGCACAAACTGAAGAGCAAATTCAGCAGCGTCATGAGCAGTTGTTAGAGATGAAAGGCGAATTGATTCAGGCAAAGGCACAGGCCTATAGCAATCAGCAAGCCGAGCAACAACAGCTAGAGCAACAGGCTGTTCAGCAGGTACAGCAGCAACGCGATGTTTTGCAAACGGATTTACAGTTACTTTCTGCGGGTGATTGGACTGCGTTTTTGCAGCAGGGTGAACAGGTTCTTGCGAGTGGATTAGCCAATTTAGCCAAGCAGTTACAACAGCATTCGGCGCAGTACGGCGCTTTACAACTGCCGGATCAAACCATTCGTCAGCTGAACCTACGCTTACCAGAGCCAGAGTCTGTCGATAGCAGCGACTTCTTGGAGCACGCGCAGCTTGAGCAGCTCAAACAACAGTTAAGCCAAAGAATGACTCAAATGCAGGGCATGTCGATGTCTGACGTCGATGTTGCTCAGTTAAACCAACACATTAATCGTGCTGAAGATGTGCTGCAACAACTGATCCAAGATCGTCAAGCCATTTTGAGCACCCCTATTCCTGAGATTGAGCGAATCATTCACGATCCCTCTGGTGAAGAAGCTGGACGCAAAATTGGTGGTCTACTGGATACTTTGCTGATCTTTATTCCAACCAAAATTGTCACACATGTGGCGAGCAAGATTGGCCTTGCTGCTAAGGCTGCAACTACTGTTCAAAAAGTAGGTCATGTGAGTCGTGTTGTTGCGCCTGTCGGTCAAGCTCTCAGCATGTTGTCACTTGCCGAGTTAGGAGCAAAAGTTGGCAGTATTTTTGACAGCCCACCCGAAGTGATCTATCAGCAAGATCCTGCAATCCAAGCCCAGATTCATCAGCAGGCACAACAGGTACAGCAGCAAATTCAGCGCTTGCGCGATGATATTGCACATAAGGAGCAACTCCTGAACCAGCAGCAGATGACGGGTTTTGCGTTACAACAAGGACAGCGTGAAATTCAGCAGATGCAGCAACATGCTGAGAAATTACAGCAGGAACTGGAACAGCGCCATCAACAAGCGTTGGATGCACAGCAGCAGCAACAGCACGATACCTTAGAGCGTTATCGTGTGCGTGCGATTGAGCAATGGTTAAGCCAGTTTGATACTCAAAGCCGCAGCATGTTGCATCTGCTGCAGCAACTCGCCAAGCAATATTGGCAGCACAGTATTGAACAACTATTCGCCACACGAATGGTTGAGACCGAATTACTGCAAGCACAGCTCAGTGAGTTGCCGGTACAAAAACAAGCTCGACTGGCGGTATTACAGTCTGACGCCAAAGCAATTGAGCACGTCCTACAGCAGTTGGTTTAAATGACCTGTAACAGCCATGGCGTTTTGGACATGGCTGTGATGTACGAGCATGACATGACACCTAAAGACAGAGGGATTTGATGAGTAGTTCGCAGTATCGCAAGAAGCAGCCAGCGTCAGCTCAGCAGCGCAAAGACAGTGTGACGGGGCAGATTGTTGCGACTAAAAAGACACAACCCGTTAAAAAAGAAGCCCCTGCTATTATTCAATCTAACGCGCCTGTGAGTATAGATGATCGTCAGTTACGTGAGTTTCTGTTGGCGGCTGATGTGCATGCACAGCAGACTTTTTTGGCGCAAGTTGCGATCTGTGCAATGAAAGACGCACAAAGCCATGCATTGGCACCATTGCAAGATTTGCGCAAGCAAAACGCTGCAATCACTGAGCAATATCAACAAAGCCTGCTGTTGCTTGCTGAGCATCAGGCACAGCACCAACAATTACGCGCCGAGCACGTAGCGTTGCAAAAAGAACTGGCAGCTCAAAAGGTGAGCATGCAGAAAATCTCTGATCAATATTCAGCTCTGGTTAATAAAAAAACTGAGTCAGTAGTAAAACCTGAAACCGAAGCGATACCTAAGAAAAAAAGCACCAAATCTGAGCAGAATGCGGTGTGGATAGACTCAAAAACTGGGTTGATGTGGTCACGCATCAGCATTGGGCAAGTATGGTCAAATGGCAAGGCAACAGGTGAAGCGAAAAAGCTAAGCTGGAAAGCAGCAGGGGAAGCTTGTGCTCTATTTGATTTGGCTGGATTTTGTGACTGGAGACTGCCCGAAAAAACCGAGCTAGAAAGCTTGATGCATCGAAAAGAACGAACAGCCAATTCATCTTTTTGGGCTAATGCATCTATGCTGAACTTAGCTGATTTGATAGGTAATCAGTTCCAAGCAGGCTATGACACGTCAGCACGAGCCTTACTGCCACCCAAGGAAAATGAATTTGGTGCATATTGGTCTAAAAATCAATTATCTAGTGCGGAGGCGTCAGCAGTAAATTTTGATCAGGCACAAACCCTGTCAAAAGGAAAAAGATCAAACCTTTATGTCCGAGCTGTCCGCAAGGTTGCTTAATCTAGGAATTTTGCTGAAGGAAATCCAAATGAGTCAAGATAATACAGTCAAAATGCTGCATGAGTTTTTGCAAAAAGCAGATAATAACTCGCCGCAAATTTTTCTGGCACATATTGCCATGCTGGCTGCACAAGATGCGCGTCGGCAGATTCAGCCCATTCATGCACAGAAACTCAATGTGACACAGACTAATCTTTATAAAGCTTTAGAACAGTATCAAAAGCTTAAGGAGCAATATCAACAAATAGTGCAAGAACACGAGAGCTTAAAATCAAAATGTACCCTATTGAGGATTAATAATCAGAGTTGTGAACATCCTCGTGAATTCGGGTTGGATGTGGTAGAGCCAGACAGCCCACCGTCCTTGACGTCCAATGTAGAGCAGGTTGATGCTCAAAGTGCGAAACACTTGAATAGCATTCCAGCTGTCGAAGGCAGCGTGGGGGATTTTATTCGTACTATGTTGCCTGAGCAAGCCACAGAGTTATTGAGTAATAATCGTATTGCTGAAGGCTTTTTGCATGCTCTACAAGTTCGTGCTGCACTGCTTGAACAAGCAGTCTATAAGTCTGCTGCTCCTGTAAGAGAAGAGACTGCGAAGCACGCGGTTAATACACAGACCGCCGCCAAAGCGAGAAAGGACAAGTATGTAATCCAGCAGCCTTCTAGCAAAACACCAGCTTTATCCAAAAATCGTGAAAAACATACAACACAGAGTAAATGGCTGGATTTAGAGCAACAAGCCAATCAGTTAATCCTACGTCAGGAACAACGTGACCGCAGAAGAAAGCGCAAATGATTGAGATGAACATTGTTATTACAAAAAACTCAGTGATTTGTGTCTCAGATGCGAAGTATGACTGCATTCAGTACACTTTTTCAGAATTGAAACAGGAGCTTAAATATGAGCAGCTACACTCAACGCCAACAGTTGTTTAACAGTTTCATGCACTTTGCTGACCATATGCAGCAACAGCAGCCAAAACTGACGGATGGCTGTTTAACCTCTCGTGTTGTGGGTGAGTTTTCCGCAGGGAAAACCCGTTTTTTGTGTGAGTTGTTGTCTGATCAGTTGCCGGAGGCACTGTATCCCGTCAGCAGCATGCAGGCAGAAACACGTCTTGCACTTGAGGTCACACATGGCGAGCAGGTGGAATTGACACTAGTTGAAAAACCATCCGATAGCCACACGGCAAAAAATCGAGTATTGCAATCATTTGAGCACTTTCCAACCCGTGCTGAAGTGATGAATGTTGATCCATTCTTGCATCGTCTACGCCTGACTTTGCCGGAGCCTCGCTTCATTCTAGCTAATGGAGATGGATACAGCGAAGACAAAGCACCCATGCGACTGTTTTTGGTGGATACACCCGGTTGGAACTCAGGAGAGGATGAACTGTCTGAGCAGTCTGCCCAAGATTTGATGTTTGGTGAGTGGAATCTCAATATCGTCTATGTGTGTCATGCACTACGCCTCGATAGTCAACTCAACCAAGATCGACTCAAAGACTTCTTAAGAGAATTGGCTAATAAAGCCGGAGACTTTCGAGAAAATGCTCATTTGATTATGGTGATTACCCATTGCGCAGCGAGTGAGCGAGATAAATCAATCGCCAAAATGCAGCAGCGTGTTTATCACGATTGGGCACAGATCACACAGAGCATGGGCTTAGATGATGCTGAGCTGACGCTTGAGTTGGATGTTTTAGCCTATGATTTTGCAGAATTTGCTCAGGGCGAGTGTCCACGACGGGGTGATTTTCGCCAACGCTTTTGGCAAGCCTTTGGCAGGCATCTGCAGCAACCCAAGCAAATTGAGCAGCATCCATGGGTTGCATCTATCCATGCATGGCCGCCAGCATGGCAGATTCAGCCGTTGATTCAACAGCAAATTGCCCAATTAGAGATGTTGCGCCAATTGACAGCACGCGCAAAACAAGATGGAGAGTGGGTCAAAAACATGAATATGACCCGCCTGATTGGGCTAGATACTGCTGCAGTGGCTCAGCGTTTGATGGATCGCTGGCAGAGCCAAATTCAACTTGATTTTGATGTGATGTTGACAAATTGTCCGAATTTACCTGAAGGGCATCCACTCTCATTGTGGTGGCAGCACTACTGGCAGCCTCGGATTACAGCATTGATTGATGCTCACCAGCAGCTGCTTAATCAAGTCAAACAGGCATTTGCCAAGGTGCCCAAAGAAACACCGGACTTAAACGCCTATTTGTGTCAGCAGCTTGATGCGGCACTCAAGTATGCCAACGACAGCCAGCAAGGCTCATTTCTTTGTGTCTTGACAGCACTCAATAGCATGCGTGCCGACTTGCTAAGTGATTCGCCACGCTGGTTGGCATCGCTTCTACAGTTATCTTTGTTGGATGCCAGCTATCAAGATCATTTGTATAGCGCCCTGCATGCCACTGTGGGCGAGGTGGCCTGATGTCAACACTGACAAGTCGCGTGTGGAGTCAGCAACTCCTTCATGCAAGCTTTGATGCGAGTGCGTCAGACCATTATATTGCGCTATTGGCACAGCGGATTGTGACACTCGAACAGCAAGTGCTGCGTCGCACATCAGGGTCAGCGCGTGTGCGAGGATCAAACCAGCAGCCTACGCTGGTCTGGCAATTGGGGAGGCCAACGGATTTTATCGCCCCAGAGACCTACCAAACGATACCTGTGGTCGATGAATCAGCACAGCAGTTGCTACAACAATTTATCTTGCAGTCTGCCGACTCTTCACTGATGCACGCATACGTGCTGCAGCTGCGTCAGCATTTAGATGCACTAGAGCAGCAATGCCAGCCGCCTGTACGTCCAGCACACGCGACATGCTCAACAGTATTTAACGTGCAGGATTTGCCCAGCTATGCCGTGTTGTGCGAGTTGCTACCCGCTTGCTTTTCAGGATTTTGGGCAGGGGTCAGCCCGCGTGAGTTATCTGAGCACAGTCAGCAGCAACGCCTACAGGATGATGCACTCATTAATGTCTATCCTCCCACGCCAGAGCAACGTGCTGAAGCCAAAGCACTGCTGCAAAGCTTTACTCCTGCACAGCGTGTTGCTGTTGCAGGATTGTGTCAAACCCTACAGCGAGTTTATCGCCTGACATGGCAACGCGATTTCAAACCAATTGTTTTAGGAAGTGTCTTATGAGCATTTTTGATAAAGAACCTAAACTCTCTAAAATTACATTTTCTGAGTTTGCATACTATCTGATCGAAAACCCACAGATTGAGCAGTGGCTGGATCAAAAAATCCAAAAGGCTGTGCAGCAGTTGCGTAGCGGTGCTGACACGGATCAGGTGCAATTGAGGGATTCACAACCCCTTGCGATTGCTGCGCCACGTGTTGAGATTCGTGAAGTTGAAAAAATCGTTGAGCAGAAGGTTTATATCGAAAAGCCTGTTGAGCGAATTGTCGAAAAATCAGTCTGTCCAGCATGGGCAACGGATTTGGCGCAGTATGCCCAATTGCTTCCTTTGATTCGTGCGAATGCACAGTTAAGTGCCCTGTTGTTGGGAGAGTCTGCCTCAGACAGTGCAGCATTATTGTACTGGCTGAGTCGTAGTGGACAGTGGAGCACGCTAGAGCAAGTGTGGCAAGTTTTAGCCGTACAGGTGCAGCGCCAGCAAAGTCCAATCACATCAACCGAACAGCAGATTTTGGAAGCCAGTCTGACGCTGTATAACCAGAGCATTAGCCGTGGGGCGGCTGCCTTGCATGTGCCGAACGTGGGGCAAAGCTACGATTATGAGCAACATACACGCGTGAACCATCGTGGCGAGTCGGTGGCGGAGGTGCTATTGGCAGGATTGGCAAATGCACAAGGCAAATTGGTGCATTGTGCGTTGGTACAAACCCATTAATCAAAGGAGTTAGGTCATGAGTCAAATTTTTGAGATGAGTATTCAGCAGCCCTATCATTCTATATTACAGACTAATGCAGAGTTACAATATTCTAAACAGTTAAGAAAAATAGTGGATCAACTTACTGAAAAAAGCCGCTATTGGATGATTGATGGTGAAAGGCTTATTTATGACAGCAAGACACGTTTGTTGTGGGATGGTCAGCCACAAACAAATACTTACTATGATGATCAATATCGTAAAGAGGCATATAAAGAAGGTTTGTTGCAGCGACCACTTGCCACCCTTGGACAGTTCAGGCTGCCAAGCAAGACAGAGCTAATGAATGTTGCAAAAAATGATTTTCCATTAAGATCAGGCTCTAATTTCAGATTGAAAAGCTATCAAAATTGGTTAGTCAAAGGTGGAATAGTTGATTTAGATTATATCGATCCTACTGTTAATTTTGGTGGATACGCAGGTCGTGTGATCAGTGTTGTCAGTATGAAATGTTCATACCCTTTATCAACAGGCATTCAAATTGATGGTGTAACTGCTGATTTGTACTACTTTTCTACCCAAAAGTTAGCGATCAAACCACATCACGGGACTT
>CALFYA010000350.1 GCA_937952925.1 uncultured Moraxellaceae bacterium | reverse complement strand
CCCGCTATGTTGCTCTATTTATGCTATGATTTGTTCAATATCATCACAACCTGTTCAAATTGGTGATCTGATGGCTCTGAGTTCCTCACAACTGCGTATTCATCGTGCGGCCTTACGCTTGTTTGCTGAACGCGGATCGGCAGACATTACAGTGCGGGATTTGGCAGAAGCAGCAGGAGTCGCCCGTGGCACCATTTACAACAACCAACTCAACCCCGATACCTTATTTGAAGATATCGCATCGCAACTGAGTACCGAGATGAATGCGCGGATCATCAAAAGCTTTGGGGATGAAACAGATTCTGCGGTACGTCTGGCACAGGGGGTACGGATGTATATCCGCCGTGCTCATGAGGAACCAGATTGGGGTAAATTTATTTGTCGTTTTGCGTTTAGTTCCAAATCCATGGGAGATTTGTGGACGGGTGCAGACTCACCCATGCCCGATGTCCTGACCGGTCTACAGCGTGAACGTTATCACTTTCGCCCCGAACAACTGATGAGCGTGATGAGTGTGATTGCAGGTTCGGTACTCACCTCCATTTTTTTGGTGCTTGAAGGCCATCGCACATGGCGTGATGCAGGCTCAGATACGGCGGAGTTGTTGCTGCGGGCGCTTGGACTTGATCCACACGAAGCGGAGCAACTGGCACGAGCAGAGCTGCCGTTACTTCCTGAATTATGAGGCGACTAGGATGGTGTTGATGCTTTAGCTTTGGCGATGCCTTCTCGCTGCCGTTCCAGCATCATCTCCCGTTCGAACTGGGCGACACCCCCAAATATCGTCAGCATCCCGAGACCCCTTGGCACCATTGCTGCAATGGGTTGCAGACCAGCTTAAAATACCCGTAGATGCTTGGCACTTATATGCGCAACGCGCAGCGCAAACAGACAAAGGGATCGTGCTGGCAACCGCACTGGTTGACCTGCTACGCCGTCAACACATTTTATTGCCGACCGTTGATGTGCTTGAGCGGATCGTCATGGCGATCTTGTGCATCGTTGGGTGCAAAGTAACTTTGACCCCCTGCTTGTAGCATTACACCCGTAATATCATGTTTGGTCAGGCTCGCCAACTGCGCTTGTTGCTGGCTTTCGAATGTGCTCTTGGTTTGCTCAAGTTGTGCTTTACTGATGATTAATTTTAATTTTTGGAATCGTTCAGTCAACATACCAGTCAGCGCTTCACTGACTGGTATGAGACACGATGGTCGTTTTTTGGCTCAAGACGATCCCATCGAATTAAATGGGCACGCCCCATGTACTGTTAATTGTGCCAATCAACGCATTGCGCTGCTCGGTGGTGAGTTCGGTCTGACCCAGTGGCGGTGGCGTAAAGGCCGCCATTTGATCCACCAGTTGTTGCACTTCATTGGCATTGAGCACTTGGCCGTCACGCAACGTGAATTGCTCAATACCCATGCCAG
>CALFYA010000349.1 GCA_937952925.1 uncultured Moraxellaceae bacterium | reverse complement strand
CGTCAAGGACATGTGGCAAATTGGCTGGCGTGTTGCGGGTACGCCGCTCATGCGGCAAGCGACAACACAGCGGCGTCATATCAGGGCAATCGGTTTCGAGCACCAGATGCTCCGCGCCGAGCGTACTGACCACCTGACGCAGCTTTTTGGCATTGAGATCTGTGACTTGTCCTGTCACGCCAATGTTAAAGCCCATGTTGATCAACGCTTTGGCTTCTTCAATCCCACCACTAAAGGCATGGGCGATCCCACCGTGGGCGAATTTGTGTTGTTTTAAAATTTTCAGGGTATCGGCATGCGCGCGGCGGATATGCAGCATGACCGGCAAACCAAACTGCTGCGCCAGCTCAAGCTGTGCATGAAATAAATTTTGCTGTGCTTGGTACACCGTAGGCACTTTCATCTGCTCGGTGTAGGTATCCAAGCCAATTTCACCAATGGCAAGGCAATCGTTGTGTTTTAAAAACTGCTCCAAACGCAAAATGTCATCGGGTTGATGCTCAATGATGTAAAACGGGTGCAAGCCAGCAGTAAGCTTGGGGATGGGGCTTTGCGCGCGACTTGCCCACGTTTGCATCTGACCATAAATCGCCTGCATACGCGGAAAATATTTGGCCAAATAACCAATCAACACCAAGGCATATACACCCTGCTGTACACCCAACTGCGCCAATCTTTCACGATCATGATCAAACTCTTCCACATCAAAATGGGTGTGGGTGTCGATCAGCGCGAGGGTCATGGCTCGCTCAGTTGTACGGTGAGGCCAAATTGGGCGGCTAGTGCTTCGACCTCCGCCATATCGACACCATTGATGGATTGTTGCAGCAATTGATGCAGGGCTTGATCAAACTGTGCGCTGCGTGCAGCGTGTTGATCGGCAGGATGAACATTCTCTGTTGATGTGGCCGGTGCTGCTGTGCCAATTGCTTGTGCTAACGCATCATACAATGCTGCATGCATATACAACGCGAGTCCTTCATCATCGGCTAAGCCGAGTAAATGACTAACTTCACGGCGTCGATGGCGCAAGGTGCCCGCGCTGACCTCACACCATGTTTGCAAGGCTTTTCCCACCGGATGCGGTGCGGCGTGATACAGATTGTGCTCAAACAGCGCCCACAAGATTCCGCCTGCCCAGCCCGCTGCTTTGCCGTCGAGTGCGCTGTGGGGCTGTTGTGCCAAATGCTCTAGCGCAACGCCTACCAAGCGTTGATACTCTGCATCAAGATGTTGTGCGGCGATTGGTTGCACGATATCGGCAATTGCTTGAATCCGTGCCGGTGTGGGGAGGTTGGACATCGGGGTGCTCACTGATCTTTGAGTTCATACTCTTTGAGCAATCGCTCGGTCTTGGCATTGCTGATTTTCTTAATCAGTTTATCGGCTTCGGCTTGATCGCGTAAGGTCTTGGCCATGGTAATGGTCGAACCGGTCAAAAACAGTGTGCCCATCACCAAATAGCCTTTGATCCACCAATCGACGGGCACAAAAAAGATCCCCGCCAACATGGTTGACATTGCCACCGCAAAACTGATTTTGACAAAAAACACCCAAGCCGCTGAATCCTTTTGAATATGATCATCCATGATTTATGCCCACAACGTCACGATGAGGTCATCGTGTCACAGGGGGTTGGCTCATGCCAGCAATCGGCTTGACGGCAAAGCGATAGTCCGGTTTGACGATACCCACAAGCTCAGAATACGCGACTTCAAACTCGGGCATTCCCACCACATAGGGGCCAACTTCATACTGCCCATAGACGAGCACCAAGCCTTTATCATTGAGTGTCCACTCTTCGGACAAATGAAACGGCCACATCTTTTCATATTCGGCAATATCTGAACCCATATCATTGGATTTGACCCATGCCACAAAACGCTGATAGACCAATGCTTTGAGTTTTTCTTTTTGCTGGGGCAGCAAAATATCATCAAGGCTCAGTGTTTTTTGACTGCGTCGATCAAGATTGAGGTAACGCTGTACCGCGCTACCATGTGCACCACCGGTGTAATAATAGCCCTCGAGTGCAATCGACAAAAAGTAATCGCGCTGATCACTGATCGACGACTTGATATCCATCTCATACGCGCCGACCGACAAGCCTTCTAGCTCAGGATCAGGCTGCACAAACTCGTTGAGCCGCGCTTGAATGGTTTTGCCTTGCGGAGGTGTTTCATTGATCCCCCCATCGGCCAGAATGACCAGTTGTGCATCCACCAACGGATTGATCCATTGATGCGGTGGTGCAAACACCAACCGCTGTGCGTTGGCCTGTGAGCAATTGTCGCCACGACAGTTGGGCTGCGTCGCTTTGAGCGATTGTGTCACTGCTTGGATTGGTGCAAAGATCGGTGCAACTTGAGCTGGTGTAGCCTGTACTGCGGATGCCGGTTTTTCAGCAGCTTTATCGGGGCTTTTGTCACACGCGCTGATCAGGGCGGTCAGGCTGATCAAGATGGGGAGCGTCAGAGCTTTTGGGATTGGACGACGTGTGCCGTCCACCTTGATGGGATGGATCGTGTGATGAGTCATGAAACGCCTGTTTTGCGGTGCTACGCGGCATCAACAGCGCAATCGCTGCGATTCCAATGAGCTTAAACCAAGAAGATGTGTGCATGGCTTACCATGACAAAGCCCGCCTGATCACTCAAGCGGGCTTTTTGTTACATCAACGATTTTTTGGTGATCAATGCTCACGGGTGGCACGGAACTTAATATCCGGCCAGCGTTCTTGCATGAGCTGCAAATTGACACGGCTCGGCGCCAGATAGGTCAAATGGCCACCGCCATCCACCGACAATTGATCATGGGCTTTTTTCTTGAAGTCATTGAAGATTTTTTCATCATCACAATGTACCCAACGCACTGTGGAAATACTCACCGGCTCGTATACACAATCGACTTTGTATTCTTCTTTGAGGCGAAACGCGACCACATCAAACTGCAATACTCCAACCGCGCCCAAGATCAGGTCATTGCTGATCTGTGGCATAAACACTTGGGTCGCACCTTCTTCGGATAGCTCTTTGAGTCCTTTTTGCAATTGCTTGGACTTGAGTGGATCCTTCAGGCGTACACGGCGGAACATCTCCGGCGCAAAGTGTGGAATCCCCGTAAAGTGCAGTGGTGCACCATCGGTAAAGGTATCACCGATCTGAATCGTGCCGTGATTGTGCAAGCCAATAATGTCACCCGGCCATGCTTCCTCAAGGTGGGCGCGCTCACCGGCCATAAAGGTTAGCGCATCACTGATCCGCACGTCTTTGCCCAAGCGGACATGATTCATCTTCATGCCTTTTTCGTATTTGCCTGAGCATACGCGCATAAAGGCAATCCGGTCACGGTGTTTGGGATCCATATTGGCTTGAATCTTAAACACAAAACCGCTAAACCCTGCATCGTTGGCATCGACCGTGCGCTCAACCGCTGGATGCGCTTGGGGTTGCGGCGCCCAATCGACAAAGGCGTTCAAGATCATGTCGACGCCAAAGTTGCCAAGCGCCGTACCAAACAGCACGGGCGTTTGTTTACCTTGCAAAAATAGCTCAGTATCCAGCTCATCGGCTGCCATTTGGACGAGTTCAAGCGACTCTTCAAAATGGGCAAAATCACGCGCTCCCATCCGCTCACGGATGTCTGGATAATCGTAGCCTGCGCGAGTTTCGATCTCGACGATTTCTGAGCCATGACCTTGTTGGTACAAATAGGTGGTGTTGGTGGCAAGGTGATACACCCCGACAAAATCACGACCCATGCCCAAAGGCCATGTAATCGGCACGCATTTAATTTTGAGGACGTTTTCGATTTCGTCGAGCAGCTCAAGTGGCTCACGAATTTCACGGTCAAGTTTATTGACGAACGAGATAATGGGCGTATCACGCATCCGGCACACGTCCATCAACTTGATGGTACGTTCTTCAACGCCTTTTGCGCCATCAATCACCATCAAGGCCGAATCAACCGCGGTGAGGGTGCGGTAAGTATCTTCCGAAAAGTCTTCGTGACCGGGTGTATCGAGCAAATTGATCACATGATCGCGATAGGGAAATTGCATCACCGAAGTGGTGATCGAAATGCCCCGCTCTTTTTCCATTTCCATCCAGTCTGAGGTCGCGTGACGGTCAGATTTACGACTTTTGACTGTTCCTGCCACCTGAATCGCACGCCCCCACAACAACAACTTTTCAGTCATGGTGGTTTTACCAGCGTCGGGGTGACTGATGATCGCAAAGGTGCGACGCAAGGTCACTTGTTCGGCGACCTGTTGGGCAAGCTCGTTCATGGATGGATTTCGATAGTCAGACAATGGGGATGGATTGTAGCAAATTCGGCAAATCTCAGGGTGGGTTTGCCGATCATGTGGCGAGCATGCACTTGAATACAAGTTTTACCAATAGTCCGAATGGACTATTGTTGCAGCTGCACACTTCCTGCAAGATTCACTCAACGGCAACAACACTAACTGATAGATAACTGACTGAATAACTAGATTTAGTTGGGTGTAAAGCTAAGTGATAACTTGTCAGCTGTGGGTGAAACTACTTACTAACTTAGAAGAATCAACCCAGCAGTGGTCAAACTGCATACAACAACACTGCTGGGTATGCTCCTTTTTTAGATCACGTCATTCACCTTGAAAGACGGTATTAAACAGATAAATCGCTTCGGCACGATTAGATGCATTCATCTTCTTTAAAATCTGTGCGACCTGATTTTTGATGGTAAATGGACTGCATGCCAAAAACTCAGCAATTTCTTTATTGGTATAGCCCTTACACAAATAGCCCATCACTTGTGCCTCTTTGGTGCTCAAGTTGTAACGCTGATAGGTGCGTTTTTTGGCCATGACACGGGTGAGCAACAGGTGTAAAAATGGCATCACAATCGCCAGATTGGCACACGCTTCTTCAGGATCAGCAGTACATTGACTGAAACTAAAATAGCTACTCATATGACCACACAGATCTTTTTGCCCATGAATCAACATGGGCGTCAGACCAAAATAGCTCATTTCAAACAGTTCAAACGGTGATGCAATGTGTTGGCAATTGTCCACCGTCACCAGCATCGGGCGCTGCCCTTTGAGCCAATAACCCAATAACGGTCGCTCAATAAAGGACGTGTTGACGTTGAGCTGCTTGAGCATGTCAATATTGTAGTCAATCGCGACAAAATCATTCATATAGATCTGATTTTGATCGGGCAACACGGTACCGTAGCCCACAATACAACCGTTGTGGGGGATTAAATCACGCACCTCGTGGCGCATAATCGACTCAAAGTCACTGAGCTCTAGATCGGGTCTAGAGCATACGCGCCAACTTAGGCTGCAAGCACATGAAAGGGCTTGAAAAAATGAGTGTGGTGTTTCAAGATAAGTTTGCAAACACACCAAAAAACACCACAGGTGAATCATGGCAACAAACCAGCACTTCATGCAAGCCCTTCCAGCGGGTTTTGAACAACTCGCGTTTGAAACAGGCGCATTCAGCCGTGCCCGAAAAATCAAGAATCCCACCCAACTGATGCAACTGATCATGTTGTACTGTGGACAAGACCTCTCCTTGCGCAGTTGTGCTGGACAGTTCACCCATGCACATGGTGCACTCAGTGATATGGGGGTAAAAAAAGACTAGAGGGCTGCACTGAGTGGCTCAAGCGACTGA
>CALFYA010000348.1 GCA_937952925.1 uncultured Moraxellaceae bacterium | reverse complement strand
GCAGTGATGTGCGGTGGCAAGGTCAAGGTCATGCGTGGGTCAAGGATCGCTGCATTTGGCATCAAGAAATATGACGCAAATGGCAGTTTGACGTTTTTCTCAGTGTCGGAGATCACCGCCGCCAAGGTCACTTCAGAGCCTGTACCCGCGGTGGTCGGGATCACATAAAAAGGCTTGAGTGGGCGAGTCAGGTTGTGTGCGCCGGAGAACTTCATCAAGTCATCGCCGCCTTCGGACACGAGGATATTGACGCCTTTACTGGTGTCGATCACTGAGCCACCGCCGACGGCGATCAGCGCATCACATTGGTTGTCGCGGTAGGCTTGCGCGGCGCGGCGAACCGTGGTCAAGCTGCTATCGGGTGGCACATCATCATAAATGCAAGCAATCACGCACTCTGCATCAGCAAATGCTGCTTCGATCGGGGCGAGCAAGTTGTTGTTGCGCACACCTTTGTCGGTGATGATCATCACACGCTTGGCGCTGACAGTGGCAAGTTCAAATGGAATATGTTCGAGTGCCATGTGACCCGCAATCAGTTTGACGGGGCAAAAAAACTCATAATAAGACTTGGTCATGACTTAACTCCGTTGCAAAAAGGTTTGAGCGACTTTGCCGTAGATGCGAGCGGCTTTGCCGACTTTTTCGGTGAGGGGCAAAAGGGGATAACGCTTGACTGCCAAGGCCGCCACCGGCTTGGGCAAAATCAAGGCTTCCATTTTGTCGAGGCAGCGTACCAAGCGGATCGCATGCGACACCTCGCCATCAGCAATCATGCGGTCATTGGCAAATGCGCGAGCTGTGCCTTCTTGGAAGGAAAACACCAAGAACGCCAACGACACATGTTTAAACTTGATGACCAAATCAACCTTGCCAGCAAAGTCGGTCAGGCGCTTGAGCGTGCCATCGGCTTGCACTTGTGCGGTAAAACCCGGCCCTTTGGGCAGGACGACCATTTGAAAGGTCATACCGACAGGGAAGCCTGCAATTTCACGGCGGATTTCTTCATCGACTTGACTGGCCGATACCAAGCCACGACCGATGATGTCCATCATGGCGGTGACATATGCCTTTTGGGCGAGTGGGAGCAACTGATGGGGTTTCACGAATTACGCTCTCTGCTGTCCGTCGTTTGGGTGTATCCGATCAGGATGTGTTGATTGTGAGGCAGTTTAGAGTAAATACTCTAGATATTGCAAGCCAGATTCTGCCGATCTGTCCACGCATCGATGGTGCTATGCATGATTTAATCAAGAGGCTGTTGATGTCGCCGTTCGATCAATTCAGCCAATCGTGTCGCCACCTCAGCGAGTGTCGGTGTTGGCTGGCACAAATCGACCAGACGAACCATCTGCAAACCTGCATAACCACAAGGGTTAATTTGCGAAAAACCTGCCAGATCACAGTCGATATTGAGGGATAAACCATGATAGCTACAGCTTTTACGCACCTTAAAGCCCAAAGAGCCAATTTTTTGCGTACCCACATACACACCCGGTGCATCAGTGCGGGCGTGGGCGGCAATGTTGTAACCGCTCAAGGTGTCGATTATGGCAGCTTCGGTGTGACTGACCAGTTCACGCACATTCCAGCCCAAGCGGCGTAAATCAAACAGCAAATACACGACCAGTTGACCACGCCCATGCCATGTCACTTGGCCGCCCCGATCGGTTTGCACCACCGGAAGATTCAGATGATTAAAGAGGATGTGTTCTGGTTTGCCCGCTTGGCCTTGGGTGAGCACATCGTGATGTTCAAGCAGCCACAGCTCATCAGGCGTGTGTGCATCACGTTGTTCGGTCAATGCGCGCATGGCAGCAAAGGTGCTGGCATAGTCTTGTGGTTCATCAAAATGGCGAATGATGAGGGGGGGCTTAAGGCTCATCGCATTCCTGCTGGATCTGAGTGAAGCGTGCCGCTTTGATGAAGGCACGATTCCAATCGGTCTGCGTGTCTTGTTGGTGGGCGGCATCATTCGGCGATTGTAAATGGTTGTGCCATGCACGAATAAATTCGACGTTGGCATAAGCCTGTGCATTGCTGGCCTTTTGCTGTGCATGACGGCGTTCGGTCATCTGCCGATAGTGATGATTGCCCAAGCGTTCTTGCTCCCGAATTTGCGCTTCAACCACCTGATCCCAAAACTGGATGCGCTGCGTTGCATTGGGGTGATTGAGCATCTGTGCATCACGCCATGAGGCTTGACCATAGGCGGCGGTGAGTAAAACCTGTGGCTGTCCGAGCAACGCTTGCGCTTCGAGCCGATTGGTGGCGTATTCCATTTCTAGCCGTGCAAGTGTGCGCTGTTTGAGTGCTGCAAAAGCGGGTAAGACCATCAGTGCCGTCAGCTTGGTTTTGGTGGCCTGATAATCGTGGTCGATCTTGCTCAAGCTGATGGTTGGGATTTGGGCGGGTTCAAACACAAACGATGTGGCAGACAGTAAGACGCTACCAGCCAAACGTGTGAGGGCAAGACTGCCATCGAGCTGGGCTTTACTGATCTGATTGCTGTTGTATTGTGCTTGATGGGTGCACAGTTCGGTATCCCATTGATAGCTGAGCATTTTAGCTTGTAAAACTGTGGGAAAGCAGAGCAGGGCAATCACGCCCCAAAGCAGATTCTTATTGTGCATAAAAAAAGCGGCATTGCTGCCGCCTCCAATTAGAGAGCTGTTTTGATGTGAGGGCAGGCAGCCAGATCGGCATAAATCGCGTTGACTTGGTCGCGATGATCAAAGGGCAATACCGCACGAATCGCATGATATTTACCACCGCTTGAAGGCTGAATCACCAGCGTGGCCAAATCAAACTCTGGAAAATGCTTGAGGATGATCGCACGTACAGCATGCAGCAGCTCATCTCCGGCAAGCCCAATCAGTTTGATCGGGTATTGCATGGGAAATTGCCACAACTCTTCATTTTGGATTTCGGGGCGTTGAGGATTCATCATGACTCAAAGATGCAATGACAGCAGCCAATTTTAGCGCAAAACGCCCCAAAACTTAAGTCTGCTCACATCAAGGTGTGGTACTCGGCCATTCACCTTGCTCTTTGCAGTCATCCACCAAAATCACCTGATTTTTGCCATCGTTGGGGATATACACCTGAATGGTCGCGTTTTTGGGATAGGTCGTGCCATCGGCACAGGTCGCACTTTGGGTGGTGCCCAGCGCCACCACGGTGCCCACTTTGATTTTGCACACGGTCATGCGATCCAAATTGCTCCATTCGGGGCAAATCGCATTGTCTTTGCGGTATTGGTCTTTGGGAGGCGTGGGCGTGGTAAACGACCACCAGCGACCGGTTGCGGTGTGGGGTTTGCTGCCATCATAGACGCGATAGACTGTGACCGGCTCAATGGCTTTAAAGGTCTTGGAATCACACAGGCCACCTTTATCGGTAATGCCTTGCGCATAGCGCATCAGGTCTTCGTCTTTGACCGCTTTAAACCCATTGACTTGTGAGGGGGCATGGCCGACACATGCAGCACCATCTAATCCTTGAGCGGGTTTGTTGGGGTGAGTCAGATGCTGTAAAGACGAGCAGGCGCTGATGCTCAAAATCAGGGTGCCAAGCGCGGTGGTGCGTGAAACAATATTCAGATTCATGCGGTTCATCCTTGGTCTTGTGATTGTTGGTATTGCAGGGGTTAAAAGCAATGTAGCACTGTTTTTTCTGAAAAAAAATCCTCAACTGCATCGATTAAACATGTAACTCAAATATGGGTATTAGGTGTAAAAACGCCCACAATCGTGGGCGTTTGAGTGGTTACGACGATACGCAATCAATCATTTTCAAGGAATGAACGCAGATGCTCCGAGCGTGAGGGGTGACGCAGCTTACGCAATGCTTTGGCCTCGATCTGACGAATCCGCTCACGGGTCACATCAAACTGCTTCCCGACTTCCTCTAGGGTGTGATCGGTTGGCATGTCGATACCAAAGCGCATCTTCAACACTTTGGCTTCGCGTGGGGTCAGGTTGGCGAGCACTTCGCGGGTCGCTTCACGCAGCCCTTCAGCTGTGGCCGCTTCCACCGGACTGGTGATGTTGGTGTCTTCAATGAAATCCCCCAAGTGGCTGTCTTCATCATCACCAATCGGCGTCTCCATGGAGATCGGCTCTTTGGCGATTTTGAGGACTTTACGCACTTTGGCTTCGTCCATCTCTAGACGCTCGCCCAATTCTTCTGGGGTTGGCTCACGTCCCATTTCTTGCAGCAACTGACGCGATACACGATTGATCTTGTTGATGGTTTCGATCATGTGTACCGGAATCCGGATGGTACGCGCTTGGTCGGCAATCGAGCGGGTGATGGCCTGACGAATCCACCATGTGGCATAGGTCGAGAACTTATAACCACGGCGGTATTCAAACTTGTCGACCGCTTTCATCAAACCGATGTTGCCTTCTTGGATCAAGTCCAAGAATTGCAGACCACGATTGGTGTATTTTTTGGCAATCGAGATCACCAAACGCAAGTTGGCTTCGACCATTTCTTTTTTGGCGCGGCGGGCTTTGGCTTCGCCAATCGACATGCGACGCGAAATCTCTTTGATGCCCGCCACGCGCAAGCCCAACCGGTTTTCAAGGTCGGTCAGGGTTTGCTGATGGGCGACAATATCGGCACGCACTGCACCAAGGGTGTTGGCAAGGGCAGGATCAAGTTTGATTTGCTCATCGACCCAATCTGGACGGGTTTCTTGATTGGGGAATTGTTTCAAGAAATGGTCACGGCTCATACGGCCACGTTTGATGGCAAACCGCATGATTTCACGTTCGGCATGGCGTACTTGCTGATTGGTGCCCCGCACCAGCTCAGACAGCAAATCGGACAGGCGTGGGGTGAGCTTAAACATCATAAACACTTCGGCCAACGCGATCAGTGCTTGCTCAGTTTGTGGGTGCTGACGACCATGTGCTGCAATCGCGGCTTTGACCGCATTGTTGCGCTCAGCCAGTTCGGTAAAACGCAGACGGGCGATTTCGGGGTCTGGGCCTGAGTCGCCATCAGCGTCATCGTCGCTGCCTTCACCTTCGGCTTCTTCGTCTTCATCGTCGACATCTTTGGCAGTGCCAGTGGCTTTGATTTCACCAGCGCCCTCGTCATCTTCGTCATCGGTCAATGAGTCGTCGATGACTTCAGGGATGTCGTCGCTCTCAGGATCGAGATAGCCCGATAAAATATCCGCTAAACGACGTTCGCCGGTCAGTGCTTCTTGGTATTCGCCGAGTACCACATCGACTGCACCTGGCCAATAGGCCATTGCATTTAAGACATCACGGATGCCTTCTTCGATGCGTTTGGCGATGCTGATTTCACCTTCACGGGTGAGCAACTCAACGGTGCCCATTTCACGCATATACATGCGGACAGGGTCGGTGGTACGACCCGGTTCGTTTTCAACCGAGGCCAACACGGCTGCTGCTTCTTCAGCCGCTACATCGTCGTCGGAGGCGTCTGGCGCATTGCCATCGAGGATGAGTTCGTCAGTTTCGGGTGCACGCTCGTGTACCGGAATGCCGACATCGTTGAGCATTTGAATAATATCTTCAATCTGCTCGCTTTCCGTAATGGATTCGGGCAGATTGTCGTTGACTTCGGCAAAGGTCAGATAGCCTTGTTCTTTACCACGGCTAATCAGCGCCGCAACTTGCGAGGTCTGCGCGGTTAAATCGCTCATCGTTCGTCACTCATCGGTCAATCAGGTTGCCACAGGCAATCGCGAAGGATAGCATGCGGGGACATCATCAGTCTAAATCTCTTGTCGCTTGCCTATGCCGAAGCGTCTACTTTGAGCCTCGCCTGAGGAATGCAAAGTTGCTTTCAAGTCTGTTTTGATCAGCACGTGGAGCGGCGATCCCCAAATATTGGGGGGCATATATCTTATGCACTCCCTGTTATGGGGGCAAGTTCATGAAATTGCAAGCTGTGGCGTATTTTTGTTAAATAGCCATTAAGTTCAACGACTTTAGCGAACGATTCCATTGATCTTAATTGAGATAGATGTTTAATTTGCTCCTGCAAGAGTTGTGCGCTGATTTTCAAACACCAGTCTTGGCAAACTATACTGGCACGCTCTGGAGGTTGAACGTATGCATTAATGTCAATATTTTCAAGTAGAAATATGGTTTTACTGAAGTATGCATCTGTGGATAGTCCACCTAGTAAGAAAAATAGAGTTGCATCTGAATCTTCCAACAAATCTTCGGGGATGAGGGGAATGAGTGATAGCACTTGGGTCAATGGATGCGTGGGTTCTAACCAGTTTTGGATTTCAGATAAATAAGAAGCTAAACTTGGATAATGTAGGAGGAGTACCAGTAGTTTGTATTCTAAACTGCTGTATGAATTTTCGAATGATACAAGCGCATCGGTCGGGTGCTTGATACGCTTGTTCCAACCCAAGCCGATGCGTTCTTTTAAATTTTGTCGTAGAAGCTGTCGAAAACTCCCCTGTTTAGGAAGCAAATTCAGCAGCGAATTTGCTTCATTCATTAAAAATCCTTTGCCCTCTGGAATGCTTAAGTCATATTTCCGCGACAGAATTTCATACAAAAAATCAGACAACGGTGGCGCTTTTTCCAAGCGTTGCTCGAAACTTGCCAAGCCTTCTAACCGAACTAATGAGTCAGGATCATGTTCATCGGGCAGTACCAAAAAGCGCAGTTCACGGCCATCGGTGAGAATCGGCAAGGCCAACTCTAGCGTGCGCCACGCGGCACGTTGACCGGCTTCATCACCATCAAAGGCCAAAATGACTTTACTGTCTTGGCGAAACAGCTGCTGAAGATGATCGGCGTTACTGGCGGTGCCAAGCGTGGCTACCGCGCCTGCAAGTCCGGCTTGATGTAGGGCGATCACATCCATATAGCCTTCGACCATCAGCCAGTGTTTGGCGCGGGCTTTACGGCTCTCATACAAGCCATACAACAGTTGGGATTTGTTGAAGACACTCGATTCGGGCGAGTTGATATATTTGGGTTTGACCTCATCGCTCATGGCACGACCGCCAAAGCCCACCACACGACCTTTGCCATCGCGGATCGGAAAAATCACCCGATCACGCAGCAAACAAAAATCACGCCCACTCTCACTTTGCCGGATTAAGCCGAGTTGTTTGAGGCCGTCGATGTCGCGTGCAAAGGCATCTTGTAGATGTTGCCAGCCATCTGGCGCGTAACCCAAACGCCAACTGACACAAGCTTCGCCGTCCAAGCCACGCCCATGCAGATACTGCCGTGCGAGTTGATGTTGCTGGAGTTGTTGCTGGTAATACAGCGCAAGGCTGTCGAGCAAGTCATACAGACTGCCCATTTGCTCAGCTTCATCCGCCATCCATATCGGTTCGATCGCGTCGTATTCAGGCGGTGCGGTCGGATCGGGCTGATCCCATGTGGGTGTAGGCGGTGGTAGTGTTGGGGCGGCGATGGTTTTTTTGACAGATGCTGTTGTACTTTGGCGTTTGTATTGGGTGCGCTCGTCGGGTTTGTCGTCAAATTTGGGCAGCTCAAT
>CALFYA010000347.1 GCA_937952925.1 uncultured Moraxellaceae bacterium | reverse complement strand
AGGTCATGGCAACACCTTAATTCATAGGGTGTTGCACTTCAACTTTGAATCCAAGCTGCATAATGTTTCAGGTCGAATGGATTTGGTTTATCAAGGCATACGCAATAATAGCAGCAGCAATGGGGTCGATATTGTGTATGCGATCAAATCTGAAGCTTCTGTGCATCAAGAGATCGAACAGATGTTTGGAACTGTTGGTGTCGATTGGGATGTCTCAACGAGTGGCAAGGCAAACTGTGCTCCTGAGGGTCATGAAGGCCAGTTGTTGGTCACACTCACCGCAGGTGCCAGCGGTAAACTCGATCTTCGGGTCAATTATGCCCAAGCCTTTAAGCTGGGATTTAGATCATCTACTCCTCGCTATAAAAATGGCTTGGATGAGGTATGGGATAATCTCAATAAAGCCATTGCATCGATGCTCAGCACATTGCTCACCATTGAATTGGACATCGGCAAAAACATCAATAATTTGGTGCATATTGATAATATTGGACAAGCGTTGAATATCCAGCAACTTGAGAAACTGGATAATAAGGTGATCCTGCCCGTCTCATCGGTATACACCTACAAAAATGTACGCATTTTGAGTGATAGTGCCAACCAAAACGCCATACTCTTGTTTGACACCAGTTATGGAACGGTTGCGCAATAACCCACACATTTGACTCAAGACATCGGAAGTCCACATCATGCAACAAGATTTTAAACCAAACCTCAATGATCAGATCACGGTCGAGTATCACGGCGAATTGATGGAGAATTTTTTCTCCGAATCCACCATCAGTGCGCTACAAGGCTTAAAGGCGATCAAATACCACCAAGACCTTGCCCTGCTGCTGTTTATCAATACTGACAATCGACTGTGTGCCATTACCCAAGTCAACAACACCCACTCAGGATGGAGTCTGCAAGAGTTGTCTCCTGCACAGCTCAAGGTGTGCGCTTTTGACCTTTATCATGATGCGGTGAATAATCGTCTCAAGATTGCCTACTCACGAATCAATCAGGGCAAAAGTCAATTATTACTCAGCAACGATCTGCAACTCTCCAAGATTGACCCGTTGCAGTGGACGCAAGATCTGCGCTGGAATCAGATCAAAATCAACAATACAGACAAACAGATTGATCATATTTCCATGAATCAACAAGGGTTGTTGTTTAGCACTGAATACCGCCATCACGATGCGACGTATCAGTATTTTAGATATGGTGAGACACCACAAGAATATACCCTGCCGGAGAATACCGCCAAGGTCATCCAACTTGAGGTTGGACAGTTTGATTATGATTTTGGCGTCTTTTTGCTGTACCGCATGCAAGGCGAAAATACCATGATCTTTCAAAGCTTCCCTGATCAAGAAGCTGGCGAAGTCTGCCTGTATCGGTTTAAGCCCTGCCCCGATATTCGTCGTTTTACCCTAATCGACGATCATGATGGCAATGATCAGTTATATCTTGCCGGCGATGGGATCTTTACATACGTCATGGAAGATGGAAACAGTCAACCCACCAAATCGACTGTCTGTGCTAGTGGTCAAGGGGTGATATTTTCTAAAATTGAAGTCTCTTCCAATCAAGATACAGCAACCATTTGGACGATTGGTGAGAAAGATCAACACACCGGCTTATATTATCTGACCAATAAATTTTATGAATCTGCTCAGCAGCATTATACGCAAAAATGGACAGCACCTTTACAGATGCAAGCAGCGATTGAGGAGTTTTCAAGCATCAAAGGCAATGCTTTTGGCAATCAATTATTTCTTCTTGGCAATCATGAAAACAACGACTCACTAATCCATTTCTGGCAAGATGAACAGACGACCAGCTGGCATGAGCATCCTGTAGTGGTGCAAGATCTCGAAAAGCTCAACACACTCGAAACCTTCACGATTAATGTCCAGTTTAAATCTGATCCATCGATGCGATCTTTTCACGGTGAGAAGGTAAGAGTGTCTGCTGAAGCCAATCTCTTGGTGTATATTGGCGGCAAAAAAGTTGCGATTGGCTTGCAGCAATACTACGAAGCCACTATAGAAGATGATTATATTAATATTGTGTATCCAACCAACAGTGTGGCTGCATCGAATCTGTATATTGAAGCTGACTTTCTACCCAGTAAAGTCACCATTGATCCTGCGCGTCAACTCAAAACCGAAATTAAACTCAAGTTTGGGGATCAGACCACCCTCAAGAATGCCAAATTGCCCAACGGTGAACCACTGATTGATCCGCATAGTGTCAGTGATCAAGATTTGGAGCAGATGGTCAAGGCGACCCACCAAGCCTATGCACATATTGACCAACTCGATCAACAGCCTAGCGTGGCGGCTCATCCGAGTCTGTTGGCGGCATCCCTGCCACAAGAGACGTTTGGCCTCAGTTCGATTGGCAATGCGTTTGGGGATGTGTGGCATGCGATCAAAAAAGGCTTTGTAGAGGCTGCCGATTTTATTGTGGAAACCGTGAAAGATGGCGTGAAATTTGTCATTAAAATTGCAGGTGAGGTGTTTGAATGGGTTTCGCAAGCCGTCTCAGATGTGTTTCATTTCTTGGAGCGCGTCTGGGAAAAAGTCAAAGTCTTCTTTAAAAATGTCTTTGAATATCTCGCGTTTTTGTTTAATTGGGAGGATATCCTGCACACCAAACGTGTGATGAAACAACATTTTTCCAATATTATCTTGGGTCTTGCCGATGAGATTGGTCATGTCAAACAAAAGACCTATGATTATTTTGAGGAAGTCAAAGACAAGCTCGAAGATATTAAACGGGACATCTCACTTAAACAATTGGATGATCAAAATTTTGGTGAGCGACAGGCTGGCAACCAAAAGAGCGAAAAAATCGATCCGCGTGCAAACTGGATGGGCACCAAAAAATCTCACATCACCCATTCGCAGACCCAGCAACAAGTCGTCTCAGCGATTCCGAGTGCCACATTGACGTCGCTGTCGTCTGCATCAACACGGCTTGCCCAACATTTTGAGGTGTTGGGGCAGCAGCTGATGGCAGCATTCTCAGACTTGTCGGGCAAGTTTATGGATGTGATCAATAGCAAGATGAAAATCGGTGATTTTTTGGAATATCTGGTGTTGACCTTACTGGAGCTTGGGGTTGCTATTGCGCAGGAAATCATTGATCTGATTTTTGAGATTTTGGAGGTCGCTGTGCGTAGTGTCGAGAAAATCTTAAACGCAGAAATTAGCATTCCGTTCTTTTCCTATTTGTATAAAAAAATCTCTGGGGATGAATTGAGCGTGAATGATTTGATTTGTCTGCTGATTGCTGTCCCTATGGCCGCGCTGTATAAAATTGGTGAAGGAGAAGCTCCGTTTAAAGATGAAGGCGAGAAACAAAAGTTTGTGGATGCAGGCAAGTCTATTTTTAAACTGACGGCTTAAGACAGGGAGTCATGATATGAGCGATACATTTTTTAAGGTTAATGGGTATGTGAGTGCAACCACAACGATTGTGGGCTCTTGGTTTCTCCTCCCATTAAAAGCGATAGAAGCCACCGAGCCTGCTGCACCCGATGCGAGCATCCTCAAAAACATTAACTATGGGATTAAAGCCATTTCTTTGGGGACAACGTATACTTATCAGTATAATAAGTATATCAACCTAAATGACACGGCGAAGTGGTTGATTTATGCGTTTGTGACCGCGCACATTGTGGCAATTGGGATTGTGCTGATGTTGTTGATCAGGCAAGAGGGGCTAAAAGATCAGGTCAGTTATGGGGTATCCAAGTATTTCTTACCGATTTTAACGGTGATTATTGGGATTTTCCATATTGTCGATATGGCTGGAAATGGTCAGAAAGCATCCGCTTATCGAGTGTTGCATACCATCAATTCATTTTTAAATTTGGCTGATTTTGCGCCAATTCATGAGGCGATGCGGACACAGCCTCAGATCTATTATCCTGTGCATAGTATTCGTGTTCTGTCCAAAATGGGAGAGGGTGGATTGTTGTTGGCGGAAGTCACCCATAGCAAATAAATTGGGGGATTGTCTGGTGGTGTAGGTTTAATGCTTGAGCTGGCGGGAGGAATTGCCGACAGCTCTTTTGTTGAGCCTTGGTAAGACTGCTTATGCGACGGTGAGCCAATAACGGTAGGATGCAGCGTTTCAATCCACGCCCCCACACGAGGGCGAAGCCGTGTGCTAAACGTCGTCACTTACACTCAACCGTTTCAATTGTGCACCAACTGTGGAGTGATCAATTTTGCCTTTTTGACTGACAACCCACTCCTCATCAGTATCATCTAGATATCTTGTGATTGTGCAACATCCGTTGTCACATCCATCTGGACATGCACAGCATAGCGGCAAATGCAGGCCAGACGAGCGATTGTTCTTTAAGCTTATATATAAATATATATTTATATGATATTTGATTGTTTCAAACTGCTCAACGCCAAAATCACCTGACGATAGCTTGGTGCTGTCGCCACCACTCCTCGCTCAAGCAACAACTGGTGCAGTGCAGGGAGCCGAAAATAAGGCACACCTGCCATCAAATGATGCTCGATATGATAATTGACATGAATGGGTGCAACCGTGGCGCGTGCGAGCCAACCGGCTTGGGTGGTACGAGTATTGATCAGTACTGATGCACTCGACTCACGTCCGCCATGCTCAGCCATCGAACGCAGTCGAATAAATAGCGGAAACGGTGTGATGTAGGCCAACACCCATAAGCCATAGACCAGTGGGTGACCTGCCCACCACAACAGACTCAGCATCAGGCCATTGGTCAGCAACATGCCATAACTGTTGCGGATCAAACACAGCGGATAATCCCACCATGCACGCCCTGCTTGGGGCAAGCGTTCGACCCGATTGGTCACCGACCATTTGAAAATCCCTAAGTCCATCAGGATGCGACCGATCACAAACTTGATGCCAGTGATCCCCACCAGATCGCGAGCAAATTTGCGAGACAGCGATACACGCGTGGTGGGTAAACCGGCCACCAACGACAAATCGGGATCTAAATCGGTCGAGGTATGCGCATGATGCTGCAAATGATAAGGCCGATAATCGTGCAAACTATTCCACACCGGCTTGGCACACAGCCAATCACCAACCCAATCGTTGAGCTTGCGACTGGCAAACAAGGTCGAGTGCGCTGCTTCGTGAGTCAGAATGCCCAAGCACAGCTGCCGCCCAGCCAAAATCACCAGTGCCAACAGCCCCACCACCACACTCACGCCAATCGCCGCATGCTCCAAACTATATATAAATATATATAAAGTGACTGCAATCACTGCCCACGTCGAGAGCACCGCCCACCACCCCATCCAATCAGAACGTTGGGTGAATTGCGCAATCTCTTGTGCAGAGAGCACATCTTGTGGGCGTAGCTTGACATCGGGCTTAGTAGACATGTGGGGGATTCTCCAAATCATCGAGTTCACGGCGTAGCACTGAGGGCGCAGGGGCTAACATCACCGAAGGGGGATTCAAGTCGTCTTCAGCAATCGGGGTCACACGATCAACCAAACGGACTTGTTGCCAAATCCGCCGACCGACACGGTCGTATTGACGGACACATTCAAAAAATTCATGGCGGCATTGTTGGTCAATCAATGGCTCGGGCAGCAACGGATCAAACACCATTTGCCGGATTGCCGCACGACCCAGCAAAAACGCTTCGCGGGCAGCCACTTCAAGATCGAGTTGATCGGCATGACTGAGCCACTCATTGAGCTGGCGTTGGATGGTGTCGTAGTGTTGATTAAGCGCACGTCCATCCCACAGATGGTGCAATTGCTCGTCATGCTCAGGATCAAGCTGATCCATCCGGCACACATACGCCGATGGCTCCAATCCCAAGCTCATCAGACGCTGCCGGACTGCCGCCACATCGGTTTCGATATTATTGGGACGGATGTGTAAGCCTTTACCCAACTCTGCAAAACCCAGCATCTCCAATGCGCGCTCACGCCGCCGCAGTGCGGTGCGGTCGGTACGCCCCAACCCTGCGCTATACACCGCAATATAATCGCCATGCCACGGACGCAACCGCTGCTCAATCTGCCGCCATTTGGCAAGATCTTGGGCAAGTCCCACTGCTTGATGACCCAATTGATAGCTGCCACGTCCGGCACCCATCAGCAGTCCCTCAGCACTCAGGCGTGCCAACGCCACACGGATGGTGTTGGGGGTCATGCCAAACAATGCTGCAGCAGCAATCGCTTCTTTGGCGCTAATCGCTTGGTTTTGATTCGCCATCAGGAGTTCAAGAATCAGATTTTTGCCATTGGGTTTCATGGGATGTTCCTCTGATGTGGTGGGTGTGGTATCGCTCTACACCACCCACACAGCATAGAGTTTAAGATTGATGCGGATTGGCGCGTGCCAACAGGCTAGACACGTCGATTCCACTCGGTAATGCACCATAATTATGCAATCCATACACACCCAAGCGCGAGCGACAAAAGGCATCACTGACCGGATGAGGTGCATGTTGAATTAATAGTGCTGCTTGGAGCGCAAGGGCAAGCTGATCAACGATATCGCGTGCACGATATTCAAGTTGGCTGACATCGGCAAATTGTTGTTGTAGGCGAATCAGCGCCCGATCAAAATCGCTGTGTCCCCCACGCGCACGTTCAAGCTCACTAAACATGGCATCGAGTACCGCGGGGTTTTTGCCCATCGCCCGCAGCACATCCAAACATTGCACATTGCCGCTACCTTCCCAAATTGGGTTGATCACTGCTTCGCGATACAGCCGTGGCATCATGGAGTCTTCCATCACCCCATTGCCGCCAATACATTCCATCGCTTCATAGCTGTGATTGGGTGCACGTTTGCAAATCCAATATTTGCCGACTGCCGTGCCTAGTCGCGCCAGCAAGTTGTCGTGTTCGCTGT
>CALFYA010000346.1 GCA_937952925.1 uncultured Moraxellaceae bacterium | reverse complement strand
CGCTCTTCCGATCTCAAGCTGTACCGCGACACGAGCGACACCCACTTCATCAATATCGGCTACACCCACAAACCATCCTTGTGCAGCAAAGGCTTTGGCAATCGCACAGCCGATCCCTGCGGCTGCACCGGTGACCAGTACACAAGGGCGTTTTTGCATGGTGATCTCATCTTTACCATAAATCAGGAAATTTATATTTTCACATTTGTGGTGCTTTGTGGAGTGCTATAATCAAAAAACAGGTGAAAAAGTTGAATTTTCCGACGACTTGTAACGCAGTAGGCAGATTGTGCAATGAGTGATTTCCCAAAACAGCCCGAAAATCTTGCTGAGCTTGTAGACATACCACGCAAAACCCGTCGTGGCTATGGCGGACGTAGTGCTGATGCGTTGGCACAAGAGCGGCGGCAACGGCTACTTGATGCAGGATTTGAGCTATTTGGGACGCAAGGCTATGCCAGCACCAACACTGAGCAAATTTGCCGCGCTGCCAAAGTCACCACCCGACATTTTTATGAGCAATTTACCGACAAAGAAGCCTTACTGATTACGCTGTTTGATGCCCAGATGCAAGACACCCTCCATCAAGTGACTAGTGCCTTGATCGGCTCGGTGCGCCCCTTGCCGGAGCGTTTGTTTGAAGGGCTTGAAGCTTTTTTGGATGCACAGCTCAACGATGTACGCCGTGCACGCTTGACCACCATTGAGATCTTGGGGGTGAGTGCACAGGCCGAAAGTCGGCGGCATACGGTGATTGGTCAGTTTGTGCAGTTGATCGAGATGTATTTTGCCGTGTTGGTACAGCAAGGTCATGCACCAGATCAACCGTATCAGGTGTTGGCGGTGGCGATTGTGGGGGCGATGCATGAATTACAAATCGCCCATTTGCGCCAGCCAGAGGTGTTTGATCGCGCCAGTATGACCCAAGCGCTGCATGGACTATTGAGTATCTATGTGCAAGGATTGATGCGACAAGCCGGAACGGATCAGATGTGACCTAGAACGCCTTTGTGATTGACCCAACCGCATGAATTCGCTGGTTGTATTTGCTCAAACTGACGTTAATATACAATCGCATACGACAAATAATGATGGCAAGGAATCACCACATGAACCCCATACCTGTACGAGTCTGGACAGCCCAACACGACAGCACGCTACTCCCCACCTCGCAGCATGATGCCGAAAGGATATCCGATGAGTTATATTGGCAATCCACTGACACGCCTCCTTCGGTATATCAGGCATTTGCGCAAGACATGCTCACATGGATGGAAGATCACCATATTCCACTG
>CALFYA010000345.1 GCA_937952925.1 uncultured Moraxellaceae bacterium | reverse complement strand
GCGCCCAAATCTTTACCTGCGTTTTTGAGTTTGGCAGTACCAAACACGACCACCACCACGACCAACAAAATCAGCCAATGTGTAATCGAAAAACTGCCCATGATGATGTCCTCTTGTCTGGGATGTTGACTCACAGTGAATCAACATCAAGTATGACCGACCATTGTGGCGTTAAGTTGAAGAACGCGCAGCTTTCTCGGCAAGGCCGGACAGATTCAAGCGGCGTGCCAACTCGTCCAAAATGGCTTGTGGTGGCACATTGAAGTATCCCAACATGACGATAGCATGAAACCACAGGTCTGCGGTTTCGTAGATCAAATCTTTTGTATCGGCTTCCGTGGCATCTTTGGCGGCGAGCATGGTTTCAACCGCTTCTTCACCGACCTTCTCCAAAATTTTATTTAAGCCTTTATGATACAGGCTCGACACATACGACGAGTCGGGGCTGGCGATTTTACGCTGCTGCATCACTTCGCCCAAATGTTTCAAGACATCGATTTGTTCGGCGATATCCTGCTGATGGGCTGTGGTGGAAGCATGCTGGTGGGTATGCGCGTGTGATCCATAGATGGCATTGGGATCTTTTTTGACCGCATCGACCACCACCCAGCCTTCAGGGGTGAGCACGCGATAAAAACACGATTCGCGTCCGGTGTGACAAGCAATGCCGCCATTTTGGGTGACTTGTAGGGTGATCACGTCGCCGTCACAGTCGAGGCGGATTTCGTGGACATCTTGGGTATGACCAGATTCTTCGCCTTTGTGCCAGAGTTTTTGCCGTGAGCGTGACCAGTACACGCCTTGCTGACGTGCGGCGGTCAATTGCAACGATTCACGGTTCATCCATGCCACCATCAAGATCCGCCCTGTGGCGTGATCTTGGGCAATCGCTGGAATCAACCCATCTGCATCAAATTTGATTTCATCTAACCAGTATGCCATCTCAAGCCACTCGGAGTATTTCGAGCGGCTATTGTAGGGCAATGGCTAAAAAAAGGTGAAGATTTGCAGATTAGGGGCTGTTGACGTTTCAGTCGTGGTCGCGACTAAAAGTCTTGCGTGGCTTGGGAGTTGTGCGCGGGGATCAGTAAAAAGCCTGCTTGTTTACGGCTGAGTTCAAATAAATACCATGATGGCATCCGGCACAGGGTCTGATTGGCAAATAACACTTTCGACTGTTGTGGCGTGATGTCGTAGGCGGTAAACATAATCCCCATTCCTGCATGATCCGCCACTCCGATCAACATGGCTTGTTGTTCAATCACGAAGCGTAACGATTGATCGTGATCCATGATCCGCGCCAACGCAGAATCTTTTTCCAACAACTGATAGCCTTTGATCTCGCGTATGCCCAGTGCAGTCAGGGTTTGTTTGATGGTGAGTAAATTGGAGCGAGGTTGACCGTTACTGGCAATCTCGGAATGAAAATAAGGCTTTGCAGCTTGCGTAGGAATCTGATGGCCGAGCCGTAAACCGGCTGAAATAGCAATAAACGCAGACATGGCGTCGTCAAAGCGGGGAGATGCCATGTCTTGAAATTGTGACTGCACATAAGGGGGCAGTTGCTCAGCAATCTGCGCCCCCGTTAGACATTCAACCGATGCAGGCGCGGCAAATGCAGGGTGGATACTCAGCAGTGCTGCAATCATCAAGAGGTCAGTATGTTTCATGGTGGGATGGCCTCTCTGCAATAGAGACACATGGGGTTAGCGATGCAAACGCCATGAGTTTAACTGATAATCCGCCACAACATCATCAGTCCAGCCAACACCATAAAAATAGTCGCGACCGGCCACGGTGCATCATTGGCAATCATCACACACATCAGCACCGTCCCCCCTGCCAGCCAATCGCGGCGACGTTGTTGGGTGATTTGCATGCGTAGGTGTTGTAATTCGCGCCATTGCTTGTCTTGCCATGCCGCTTGTTGACGCAAGCCATGCAAGCTGTCGGTGATCAGTGCAGGGAAGTCTGTTGCACCCATCAGCATGTTGGGCAGTTGTTGCCCCAATTCACGTAATGCTTTGGCGGGGTGCATGCGTTGCGCGACCCATTCAGTCAAGATCGGTTTGGCAAGTTTCCAAATATCCAACTGGGGATACAGATCACGCCCCAAGCCTTCGACATGCACCAAGGTTTTGAGTAGTAGCATCAATTGTGGCGGGATTTCGAGATGAAAACGCCGCGCAATGTCCATCACTTGCAGTAGGATGCCCGCAAAATCAAGCTGATCCATCGGTTTGGAGATCATCGGCCCGACGGCACGTTTCATTTCGCGTGCCAGTGCGTTTTGATCGGTATTGGGCGGAATCCATCCCGCCTGATGCACCACTTGGATCAGCAAATTAAAGTTGTTTTGCATCACCGCCAGCAGCATCCGCGCCACCGTCAACCGGTCGCTGTCGGACAGCTCGCCCACAATCGCACAATCGAGCGCAATAAAACGCGGATTGGTCGGATCAAGCGTTTCGACAAACACGTTACCGGGGTGCATGTCAGCGTGGAAAAAGTTGTCGCGGAACACTTGGGTAAAGAAAATGGTCAGTCCCATTTCGCCCAATTTGGCGCGATCCATGCCCAAGCGTTCAAAGGTTGCCAGATCAGATACTGGCACACCGGTAATGCGCTCAGCGACCATGATGTCGGGCGTGCTGCTATATACTTCCGGCACATACATCATTTTGGAGCCAAGGAAGTTTTGCCGCATTTGCATGGTATTGGCGGCTTCGAGCGACAAATCCAGCTCGTTTAAAATCACTTGGCGATAATCGCCAACCACCTGCACCATATGAAACGCACGGGCAGCTTCAAGACGCGCTTCAAGCCAGTGCGCGAGCCACTCCAAAATTTCAAAGTCTTGGATGATCTGCGGACGGATGTTGGGGCGGACGATTTTGACCACCACTTCACGTCCATCGTGCAAGGCGGCGGTATGCACTTGCGCAATCGACGCGGCCGCGAGTGGCACATCATCAAAACGGGCAAACAAAGTGTCGATAGTAGCACCAAGCGATTGCTCCACACGTTCGCGGGCGATGCTCGCAGCAAACGGCGCCACTTGATCTTGTAGATACACCAACTGCTCAAGCAGTACTGGGGGGATCAGATCACGACGGGTGGAGAGCAGTTGCCCCAATTTGACAAATAACGGCCCCATTTTTTCGAGGGCGAGCTTGAGGCGCATCGGGTTGTCGGCGTCTTTACTGTGCCAAGCCGCAGGGTGCAACGCGATCACGTTGAGCGCCGAACGGGCTTTGCTCGGCAACAGCTCGGCAGGGAGTAAGGTGTCTAGACGATAGTGGGCGGCGATACGCCACAATGCCAGCAGGCGGGACGGATGCGGGATCATCGTTGCGTAACGCTCCTATTTACTGTTGTTGCTGCTCTTGCGCGGCTTTTTGCTCTTGCTTGCTGTCGTGACCACGCAGACGCGCCTGTAAGCGCTCGACATCATTGCGCAAATCGCGCACGCCATCGATAAAGCGTTCAGCTTGCCAGCGTTGGGCAAACACTTGAGCATCTTCTTTGATCACTTCTTCGCCATGTGCAAATAAGTTGCTACTGGTGCGTTTGAGCGCTTGTTTGCCTTGATTGAGCAATTGCCCAATTTGACCCGCCAAAATATCACCAATCCACGGAGCGAGTTTGGCGGCAATGTCGGGTTCGGCTTGTGCCATCACCTGTTGGATCTGTTGCATCAAGGCCAAATCCCCTTGCATCGGGATATTGCCCGTGGTGCCCGGCGTTGCGCCCATCAGTCGTGCCAGTGCCACCAAATGTGGGACATGCAAAGCGGTGGTGGCGCGAGTGGGTGCCAGTGCCAAATCGCACACGCGCTGCTCAAAAATCGAGTGGGCAGGGGATTGATCCATGCCAATCGGGGTCGGTTCTAGGCGTATCCGCCCCAAATCAAAACGGACATCCACCGACAACTGCGGGGAGTCCACTTCAACGCGCAACAGTTTGCCCTGTAGTTGGTCAAAACCCTGACGGGTGGCGGCATCCAGATCAATCCATTCGTTGATCAAGGTTTCAAAAGCACCAAGCGCGAGTATGGCAAACATGATGGCAATCCTTTGGGTGGCGGATAGACGAGGATGAGCCTTGTGGGTCATCCCCTCTAAAGTGGCTTATTTAAAGCCACGATGCAAGGCAACGATCCCGCCAGTCAGATTGTGATAGTCACA
>CALFYA010000344.1 GCA_937952925.1 uncultured Moraxellaceae bacterium | reverse complement strand
ACACTCCGATCAGCGGCCGCCTTCAGGGCTTGCTCAATCAGTTGTGGCAGATGATGAGCCGCCATACTGTCGAGGGCAGCTTGGGTGGTGCCGTTGGGTGACGTCACATTTTGGCGTAGCCGTGCCGGACTATCACCACTGGTAATCCCCATTTGTGCGGCACCAAGCGCAGTTTGTAAAGTCAAATCGCGTGCCGTTTTTTCGTCTAAGCCAAGCGCTTGGCCTGCCGCGATCATACTTTCCATCCAATAAAAGAAGTATGCAGGGCCAGAACCCGACACTGCCGTCACGGCGTGCATCTGCGCTTCATCAGCCACCCACAACACCATACCGGTTGCCGACAACAGCTGTTGCGCCACTTGGCGATCTTCAGCACTCACCGCATGGCCTGCATACAATCCGGTTGCACCGGTTTGTACCAAAGCGGGCGTGTTGGGCATGGCACGCACGATCCGAGCGTGTCCACCGAGCATCTTGCTCAAGGTATCCGTGGTCAGACCTGCGGCAATCGAAATCACCAAGCGTCCAGCCATCACCGATTGCAACTCTGCCAACACCTGCCCCATCACTTGCGGTTTGACAGCGAGCACCACCACATCCGCTTGGCCGACTGCCTGCCGATTGTCCGTACTGACATGCACACCACGTGCCGACAATTGCTCACGCAGTGCAGCGACTGGCTCAGACACGGTCACCCGACTGGCTTTGAGTCCTTGCGACAACAATCCACCGATCAGGGCTTGTGCCATATTTCCGCCGCCAATAAAGGTAATGCGGCCTTCAAACGTCAATTTCATCTTGATTACTCCAATCAGTCGGCGGTGCTGTCCGGCACTGATGTCCTGCGAATGCTCGGGTATGGCGCAATCTGCCATCCCATCAAATATGAATCGGCCATCTGGCTTGGATAAAATCCATTTGGGCAAAATACACCAAGGATCACATCGCCGACACACCACACCGTGATGCTCTGGCGCTGCCAAGGCAAAATTTGCCACGACTGTAACAGTTTTTTTAGGGGGGAATGTTGTGTTTTGCCAGACATTTGCAGACGCTCCCCGTCAATCCGTCCGCGCAAATGAATCGTTTGTCCGATGGGGAGCTGTTGTGCATGGGATTGTTGGTGCTCAATCTGAAATTGACCACAGGCTAACGACCAGATCTGGGTGGCTTGCATGACCTGTGGCTTAGCCTGTGCAACTGGCAACGGCAACGCCACTCGATGATAATGCTGTCGATAGCCATACACCCGCCAGCACTGCCAGTCCACTTGGGGCACCGCATCGGCTCGTCGCAGATTGGGGGATAGCCATCCCAATAAGGTATCGATCCGTGCTTGCGGTGGTGCATACGGCTCATCGCCTTGGAGCCACCATGTCAATAATTGACGCCGGCGCGCTGCACTCAAACCAGCCATAGCCGCCATGCTCAAGGTCGCATCCGCTCGACAATCCTGCCAATCCTGCACGATCACCTCTTGCAAGATCGACTGAACGTCTTGCATGTTGTGGGCAAATCGACTCAAGCCCTGTTCGGCATGCGGCCAACGCGCGTGCAAGACCGGCCACAACTGCTGACGCAACCACACCCGATCATATTGCAACTGCTGATTCGCCGGATCATCGACAATTGCTAGATCCAAATACGCCACGGCTTGATCAATGTCTGCGCGTGACCAACGCAACAAAGGGCGCCACAACCGATAATGCCCACGCGATGAGTGCGCACGCATCGCCGCAACGCCTTGGAGACTGCCGCCTGCACATAGCCGCATCAGTACCGTTTCAGCTTGATCTTGCCGATGATGACCCAGCACCAATACTTCATGGGCTTGTATGGCTTGATCAAACGCCGCATAGCGCGCCTCGCGTGCAGCTTGCTCAAGATTAGCGCCCTGCACCTGCACGGCCATCTGCTGACAGGGCACCTGATGATGCTCGCACCAACGTTGTACCTGCTGCCCCCAGTGGATGGCTTGGCGATGCAGTTGATGATTGATATATATCGCACGCACCCGCGTAGGGCACCAATGCTGCAACAATGCCAACACCACCATCGAATCACGGCCACCACTACAGGCCACCACAAAAGTGGTGGTCTGCTCAAAGCCGTCTAAGACCTGTCTTACAGACTCGACGAGAGATTGCTGCCAAAACGCATCATGCGTTGATAGCGCAGATCGCATCGCTCAGTTGTGCTCAAAGCCAATAATTCATCCAGATGCTGCGCAATCGCATCCCCCAGTGCGTTCATCACGGCGTTGGCATTGAGATGCGCCCCGCCCTCACCTTCATCAATCACCGTTTCAACCAAGGTGAGTGCATGCAAACGATCGGCAGTCATCGCCATCGCTTCACTGGCTTGTGCGGCTTTTTCGTTGGTTTTCCACAAAATCGCGGCGCAACCTTCGGGCGAAATCACCGAATAAATACTGTTGGACAGCATCAACACCCGATCAGCAATTCCAATCGCCAGCGCACCTCCCGAGCCACCTTCGCCGATCACGGTGGCAATAATCGGCACTTTGAGGGTGGACAGCTCCGCCAGATTACGCGCAATCGCTTCGGCTTGACCACGCTCTTCAGCGCCGACACCAGGGTAAGCACCGGGTGTATCAATAAAGGTCAGTACCGGAATACCAAAACGCTCGGCCATTTTGCATAGCCGCAGTGCCTTCCGATAGCCTTCAGGATTGGGCATGCCAAAGTTGTGCTGGATGCGCTCACGGGTACTACGGCCTTTGTGCTGTCCGATCACCATGACCGGACGACCGCGAAAACGCGCCAACCCACCGATCATGGCACCATCATCACCAAATAGACGATCACCATGCAGCGGATCAAATTCGGTCAAGAGCGTATTGATATAATCCAAAAATAATGGGCGCTCAGGATGGCGAGCGATCTGAACAATCTCCCACGCCGACAAGGGCTTGGGATGGGTGACCGCACTCATACATGCTCCTCAATCAATTGATCATCATGCATCCGCACTTCCAATCGGATCGACCAGTTAGCCAGTTGTTGAATTTCTTCTTGTAGATCCGCCACCAACAATGGCCAATCTGCACTGCTGCCTTCGACCGATAACCACCACTGATCAGGGCCTTCAATACTCACGCAAATCGTTGGCAAACGCTGATCACTACGGCTGTGATGCAACAGCACCGCCAAGCGCAAAATCAAACACAAGGACTGCAGACGAGGGCCACCGGTACGCTGCACTTGCTCCTGCATTTCACTGCGCAATTTGCGGCGATGTAAGCCCACCATCAAGGACAGACGGGTTTGATCGACTTGCGAGAACCCTGGCACATCGGAGTGTTGGAGCAAATACGCCCCGTGTCGGTGATAGCCACCATGACTGATCGCCAGGCCGATTTCATGCAAATACGCCGCTCGGCGCAGCAAATCCCCATCTTCTTCGTCAAGTCCCAAGATTTCTTGGACTTGCTCAAACAGCATCCGCGCGGTTTGCGCCACACGCTCACCTTGCCGAGCATCGACGTGATAACGCGCCATCATGGCTTGTACGCTACGATCCCGTACATCTTCATGGCGAAAGCGTCCGAGCAAGTCATACATCACGCCTTCACGCAGCGCCCCATCCGAGTAGCTCATTTGCTCAATGCCCAGTGCTTCAAACACCGCCAGCAAAATCGCCAACCCCGCCGGCAACACCGCACGCCGATCTTCACGCAACCCCTCAAAGGTTAGCTCATCGGTATGCTTGCACTTGAGCACTTGGTCACGCAGCTTATGTAGCCCCCGACGGGTAATCCGCTCTTGCTCATCGCTCCAGCCTTGTGCCACCAAGATTTGCTTGGCCGCTTTGATGGTGCCACTCGACCCCACCACATTATCCCAACCGGTTTCTCGATACGGTGCCGCAATTGCCGCCACTTCTTGACGTGCCGCAGCAAATGCCCGCTCAAAGGCACGCACACTGATGTGGCTGTCTTCAAAAAATGCTTTGCTATACGCCACACAGCCCATTTGCAACGATTCGGTATGGATCGGCTCAAATGCTTGCCCGATAATAAACTCGGTCGAGCCACCGCCAATATCCACCACCAAACGGCGGCCTTCATCCGCCATGGTTTGGGATACCCCCAAATAGATCAGGCGGGCTTCTTCACGACCGGCAATAATCTCAATCGGTTTGGGCAAGATTTGGCTGGCACGCTGAATAAATACATCAGCATTTTCGGCTTGGCGTAACGCATTGGTCGCCACAATCCGCAGCCGACTCGGTGGCACCGCGTCTAGACGCGCCACAAAGCGAGTCAAGCAATCTAAACCACGCTGCATCGCCACATCACTGAGTTGATTTTCGTCGTCTAGACCTGCCGCTAGCTGCACTTTTTCCGACATGGAGGCCACTTTACGCACCTCACCATGATCTAAACGCGCAATCGCCAAGTGAAAACTATTGGAACCCATATCAATGGCGGCCAACAGCTCTTCTTCAGGTAAAAAATCAGACATGCAACCGCACCCCAAAACGCTCTGCGCAGACAGGGTAAAGCAGCCCCCACGCAAAGAAAAGCCAAACACTTCATTTGACTGTGCAAAAGATGTTATTTCGTTTTATTGTGACGGTTTTATTTCAGCGATCGGCAATTTCGATGGCATTCATCGAAAAGCTTTGTTTGACAGACAAGCCAACTGCCCCGACAATCAGCCATCATCTCAGATATCCTGACTCAAACCGTCAGATTTTGGAGTTTCTCATGGCTGATATCATCAACACCACCGACAGCAACTTTGCCGCCGACGTTTTGCAATCTGACTTGCCCGTACTGGTCGATTTCTGGGCGGGCTGGTGTGCCCCGTGTAAAGCCATTGCCCCAGTGCTGGACGCCCTCGCCACCGAATTTGATGGCAAAGTCAAAATCGTCAAAGTCGATGTGACCTCCTGTGAAGATACCGCTGTGGCCTACAACATCCGCAACATTCCTGCACTGCTGATGTTTAAAAATGGTCAAGTGGTTGCCACTCAAGTTGGTGCAGCGCCACGCTCCAAACTGACCGATTTTATTGCGCAAAACATCTAAGATTGAGCCAATCTGGATGAGCATGGTGATTTTTCCATGCTCATCACCTGCTTAACCCGACAATTCACCAGAAAAATTTGACAACTTTACAGCCAACCCTTTATATTGACTGTCTAGAAAACAAGCTTTTCTTCATATCTGACTCTTGCACCATCTTGCCAAGAGACTCAGATGAGCCGGTCGGCTCTCAGATTTTGCATTTGCAACACTTCCCCTATTACCGTCGTTAGTCTCTCTGACGTCGTGCTGTGACCCTTATGGGGTCGGTTGCATGCATGCACTTCTTCTTTTTTTTCCACCCCTTCTATTGTCTGAATTGTTTATGAATCTGACTGAACTCAAGAAAAAACCGATCGGCGAGCTGGTCAAGATTGCCGAGCATATGGGCCTTGAAAGCATGGCTCGTAACCGTAAACAAGACGTCATTTTCGCTATTTTAAAAACGCATGCGCGCAATGGCGAAGAGATTTACGGTGATGGGGTGCTCGAAATTCTGTCCGACGGTTTCGGATTTTTACGCTCGTCCGAAGGCTCCTATCTGGCTGGCCCCGATGACATCTATGTCAGCCCCAGCCAAATTCGCCGCTTCAACTTGCGCACCGGCGACACCATTCATGGCACCATTCGCCCGCCCAAAGAAGGCGAGCGTTATTTTGCACTGCTCAAGGTTAATAGCATCAACTATGACACCCCTGAGAGTGCACGCAACAAAATCTTGTTTGAAAACTTGACCCCGCTGTTCCCCACCTCGCGGATGGTGATGGAACTCGGCAACGGCACCACCGAAGATTTGACCGCCCGTGTGGTCGATCTGATTGCCCCAATTGGCAAAGGTCAACGTTCGATTATCGTGGCGCCGCCCAAAGCGGGTAAAACCATGTTGCTGCAAACCATTGCGCAATCGATTACCCGCAACAATCCCGACTCGTATTTGATCGTGTTGTTGATTGACGAGCGTCCCGAAGAAGTCACCGAAATGCAGCGCACCGTGCGCGGTGAAGTGGTGGCGTCCACCTTCGATGAGCCACCTGCCCGTCACGTGCAAGTGGCCGAAATGGTGATCGAAAAAGCCAAACGCTTGGTCGAGCATAAAAAAGATGTGGTGATTTTGCTCGACTCGATCACCCGTTTGGCGCGTGCCTACAACACCGTGATTCCCTCATCGGGCAAAGTGTTGACCGGTGGTGTGGATGCGCATGCGCTTGAGCGTCCTAAGCGCTTCTTTGGTGCGGCACGGAATATCGAAGAAGGCGGTAGCCTCACCATTATTGCTACCGCGCTGATCGACACTGGTAGCAAGATGGACGAGGTGATCTTTGAAGAATTCAAAGGGACTGGCAACCAAGAAATCAACCTTGAACGCCGCATCGCCGAAAAACGCGTATTCCCTGCGATCAACATCAAAAAATCCGGTACTCGCCGCGAAGAGCGCCTGATGGATGAAGATTCGCTGCGTAAAGTGTGGATTCTGCGCAAACTGCTGCATCCGATGGATGAACTGCAAGCCATCGAATTCTTGCTTGATCGCATGAAAGACTCCAAGACCAACGATGACTTCTTTGATCAAATGAAGCGTAAAGCCTCCACCTAAGTTGTCGTGTTTGTCCCAGACAAGTCCCCCAAGCCAGATCTAATATAGGTCTGGCTTTTTATTCCCGCCTACACTCATGTCTGCGACTCATTCTGCTCGTGCCGATCTGCAATTGATTGGCGTCACGCTGCTGGCTGCTGCTGGCTGGTTGTTTTCCCACGAAGCCCTACAAGGCATTGCGCCGCTGTGGTTTATTGGCATTCGCTTTAGTTTGGCTGGGCTGATTTTGGCACTGATGGCGTGGCCGACCATGCGCCAGCTCAATCGCGCACAGTGGAACGCCAGTCTCAAGGTGGGTGCATGGTTTGCCGCTGGCATGTTGTTGTGGATTATGGGGCTGTTTCACACCAAAAATGTGGGAGAAGGCGCATTTATCACCAGCATGGGCGTGGTGCTGGTGCCGTTGGTTGGGTGGATTGCTTGGCAAGAAAAACCCAGCCCCCAAGTGTGGGGATCAGCGGCTATTGCGCTCAGTGGTTTGGCCTGTTTGATGCTGGGTCATGGTTTTTCAGTTGAACCCAGTCAATGGTTGTTTGCCAGTGCTGCCGTCCTATTTGCCATTTATTTTAGCCTGAACAATCGGGTGGTCAGCCATGTGCCATCCGTTGCACTGACGGCCATTGCATTAGGCAGCGTCGGCGTCGCAGGACTGCTGGCCTCTGCTGTGCTCGAAGATTGGAGCACGCCTATCAGCATGCTGACATGGGGTTGGATTGTGGCGAGTATCATCCTGTCGACTTGTATGCGGTTTTGGCTACAAACGGCCTCACAAAAACTAACCTCAGCCAGTCATGCGGCTTTGATCCTAACTCTTGAACCGTTATGGACGGCCATGTTGAGTAGTTATTGGTTGGGCGAACGCATGAGCACGGTTCAACTGATCGGCTGCGGTTTGATTTTTTCAGCGCTGATCTTTAGTCGTTTACCCATCTGGCAACGTCATTCCTCAACAGCACATTAGAGTCTATCCCGATCAATCTTGACCGTTGATCGGAACCCACTTACACCAACATCAATCCATCGAATTATCGACGTTTTTTCATTTAAACATTTGGCGCTCATCATGATTTATTCGATATTACCGCAGAGATTCAACTCGCTTTGAGTCTGATCGACTCGTGCCGAAGCCTATGAAGCCTTGCATGATCGTGGCGAGACCATGACCGAATAATTTTTTCAATTTACACATGAACATCCGTTTTTTGACGGATTTTGCCCTCCTTTGATCAATCCACACAGAATCAGGTGAGGATTTCATGCTCTAATTCCGATTCCCAAACAGCCTCCTTGGTTTGGGCTGTATTAGTGCTTTTCTGGTTTTTAGGCTCGGCATGACCTCCACCCGCTTTTTTGCAGGCTTATCGCAACGTTTGTGGTTGCAACAGCTTCACCTACCCGTGTTGGCGATTCGCCTCTACATGGCTGCCATGCTTTTTGTGTTGTGGTTGCAGCATCAGATCCACAGCCTGTGGTTGATCTTTAATATCGATGCCTTGGTGGTGTTGGTTGGAGGGTTTGCAGTATTCGCCATCTTATGTGGTTTGGTACTGCCCTTGCTCTCTCACAAACACTCGTGGCGATTGGCGACGCTAGGATTGGATTGGGTCTTGTGTGGTGCACTGCTGTGGCTACTCCCCGCACAACCTTGGGTGGGTTTTGGCGTCAGTGTGGTCATGCTACTCGCCGCCTTGCTGGGATTTTCGGTATTTGCCGTGATCATGTTGGGGGTTAGCTTACTCAGTGTAGCGATGCTACGTGCTCATCTAGATGGCATTTTGCAATACAGCAGCCCCGAAACCTTACATGGGCTGCAGGGCTTATTGGGTCTGATCGCCCTCGCGGTGAGCGCCCGCTTATCCATCCCCGAAGATCCCCAAACACGCCAACAAGACCTTGATACAGGCTGGGCATCCGGCAATGCTATTTTCGATGCGATGACCTATTTACTGCCCTATCATCACCGTAATCAAATCCCGTTGACCCTGTTGATGCTGCAGCTGCCTGCCGCAGTCACACAACGACAAAGCTTGTTACCAACGCTCACAAGATTTTTAAATGAACGCTTGCGAATTAGTGATGTCGTGGTACGCTACAAAACACGGCAAGTGGTGATCTTGCTCTGTGACACCAATGAGCAAGGAGCCAGTGTCATTGCACATCATATTTGGAATGAGGGGTGTCCAGCACAACAACACCTCATTCCAATTGCAGTGAGTCACGTTCCCTTTTATGGCGTTGCCACCCAAGCTATCCTCGACCGCATGGAGCAGGTTTTACAACAAACGGATCAGCACCCCACCGATCGTCTCTTGTTTGTGTCCCCAATATTACGGGAAGACGCAAAGTAGTCGTCTTTTATATTGAATTGTCAAACAAGATAGTAGTTTTTTCGCACAACCAGTGCTACGATAGCGTCGCCATTTAGTCTGGCCTTCTGCTGTCGTCGCCTACGTTACGGGCATAGATAGCGAAAGTGTACGGATTAACCGTTGGTTTTTTTGAAACCTCTATTGTGTGAGAGTAAACCATGCAACTCAAGAAAATCGCTATTGCCGCCGCTATCGCTGCTAGCTTGGCCTTCGTAGGCTGTGCAAAGAAAGAAGAAGCTGCTGCGACCGACGCTGCTGCTGCTGCTAACGATGCTGCTGCTCAAGCTGCTACCGCTGCTAGCGACGCTGCTGCTGCTGCTACCGACGCTGCTGCTGCCGCTCCTGCTGCTGACGCTGCTGTTGCTGCTACCGACGCTGCTGTTGCTGCTGCCGCTCCTGCTGCTGACGCTGCTGCTCCAGCCGCTGCTGCTGACGCTGCTGCTGCTCCAGCTGCTGCCCCAGCACAATAATTCAATACAGCTTCGGCTGTATGCAAAAAAGGAAGCTTCGGCTTCCTTTTTTTGTGGATGTTGATCAGCACCATCAACGTCACCATGAAAAAGGCTCCCTTCTTGGGGAGCCTTTTGAATGGATGACGCTGCAAGCTTAGTCTTGCTCGTTTTCCACACGCTGACGGAATTTTTGACCCGCACGGAAAGTCACCACACGACGTGCCGTGATCGGAATTTCTTCGCCGGTTTTCGGGTTGCGGCCTGGACGTTGACGCTTATCACGCAGTTCAAAGTTACCAAATCCCGATAACTTGACCTGCTCGCCATCAACGAGGGCTTGTTTGATCTCATCAAAGAACAACTCGACCAATTGCTTGGCTTCGCGTCGATTCAACCCTGTTTTTTCACTTAAGTGATCAGCCATCTCGGCTTTGGTCAGTGCAGTCATGATGCCCTCAATGTTGCGTCATAGGTTTGGGCTAATGCATCGACAACGCGCTGCATCCCATCTTTGATCTCAGCGTCCTCCAAGGTACGGTCGGGATGCTGCCACAACAGTGCAAAAGCGAGTGAGCGTTTGCCCATTTCAATCCCTTGCCCTGCGTAGACATCAAAGAGCCAGCTTTGCTTGAGCAGGGAGCCTGCGACCTGATGGATGGTTGCCTGTATACGATCTACCCCAATGGTATCACCGATCAAAATGGCAATATCACGTCTAACATGAGGAAAGCGTGATAATTGTGTAAAATTCGATACATACGGCAACATGAGCGCGTCGCTATCAAGCTCTGCCACAAAGGTCATCCCAAGGTCTAACTCCCGCTCCAGCGACGGGTGCAGGCGACCAAAGTAGCCAATCGGCTGACCATTGACCACAACATCCGCACTCTGGCCTGGATGTAACCACACCTTATCTGACTTCTGATAGCTGGCACTAACCCGCCCAACTGCCAAGACTGCTTCAATTTCTGCTTTTAAATCAAAGAAGTCCATTGGTTTTTCTTTGGCGTGCCACTGCTCAGGCAGGTGACTGCCGGTTGCCACCCATGCAAGCGTTGGAATCTGTTGCAAATTCGATACATTGCCATCCGTTGCAGGGATAAAACGCAGCCCTGTTTCAAACAGACGGATACGGCTTTGCTGACGATTGAGGTTGTATTGCACCGATGGAATCAGTGACGACAGCAAGGTGGTGCGCATCGCGGCCAATTCGCTGGAAATCGGATTGGCGAGCATCAAGGGCTGTACCGCCGGATTGAGCTGCTTCTCGAGTTTTTCATCACTAAAGCTAAAGCTAATCGCTTCTTGATAACCCAAAGTGACCAAGGTTTGCCGCAAGGCTTGCAAGCTCAACCGATCCGCTTGTGGGGTCAGATTAAAGTCGATGGTGGGCAGTGCAAACGGAATATTGTCGTAACCATGAATCCGCGCCACTTCTTCAATCAGATCTTCGGCAATATTCAGGTCAAAACGATACGAGGGTGGGGGCACTTGCCAGCTATCTGCATCACCGCCAACCACACAGCCCAGACGAGTCAAGGTATCCACCACAAACTCAGCTGCCACCTCAAACCCAAGCAATTGACGGGTTTTGGCAAGGGTCAGGGTGATTGCACAACGCTTGGGCAAGGCCGCTGCCCGCTCACTCAGGCTGATTGCGCCTGCTGCACCACCGGCAAGCTGCAGAATCAACGCAGTGGCACGCTCCATCGCTTGAATGGGCAGCTCAAAGTCTACGCCACGCTCAAAACGCTGCGAGGCATCAGTATGCAAGCCATAACGACGCGCACGACCGGCAATCGCCAATTGGTCGAAGAAGGCGCTTTCCAAGAAAATATCAGTGGTGCTGTCGGTGACACTGCTGGCAAGGCTACCCATGATCCCCGCCATCGCCACCACGCCTTGTTCATCGCAAATCACCAGCGTGTCTTGATCGAGCGTAACCTCTTGCTCATTGAGCAACTTGAGGGTTTCGCTATTGGAGATGCGCACGCTGATATGGCCGTGCAATTTCGCCAAGTCGAAGGCATGCATCGGCTGACCAAGTTCGAGCAGCACATAGTTGGTAATGTCTACCAGCAAGCTATGCACGCGAGTGCCTGAGCGCTCAAGCGCCTGACGCATCCACTCTGGCGTTTGCGCTTGGGGATTGATGCCTCGAATCACTCGACCGGCATAACGTGGGCAACCATCGGTCAGCAAGTTGACTTGGCGCACATCGTCAATGGTCGCTGCAACTGGCTCAATGACGGGTGCATTGACGGGCAGTTGATTCATCACGCCAATTTCACGCGCCAAACCACGCACACTCAAGCAATCGCCACGATTGGGGGTAATCCCAAGCTCAATAATGCGGTCATCCAACTTGAGATAATCACGGATATCCATGCCGATGGGGGCGTCACTGGGCAAAATCAGCAGGCCATCCACACTATCTTCTAGGTCAATTTCGGATGCACCGCACAGCATGCCGTGTGATTCGACACCACGCAGCTTGCCTTTTTTGATTTTAAAATCATTGGGCAACACCGCACCCACAGTCGCCACAGGCACACGTAAACCGACCGCCACATTGGGTGCACCACAAACAATTTGTAGTGGCGCATCTGCGCCGATATTGACGGTGGTCACGCGCAAGCGATCCGCATCCGGATGTTGCTCAACGGTCAGCACCTCACCCACCACAACCCCTGTAAAGGGCACAGCAATCGGCGAGGAGTCATCGACTTCTAAGCCCGCCATGGTCAACTGATGCGCGAGTGCATCGCTGTCAAGCGCAGGATTGACCCAAGCGCGTAGCCATTGTTCACTAATTTTCATGTCACATTCCTATGCTTGATTTGGGCTTAAGCAAATTGCTTCAAAAAGCGCACGTCATTTTGGAAAAACAAGCGCAAATCGTTGACGTCGTAACGCAACATGGCAAAACGCTCGACGCCCAAACCAAAGGCAAAGCCTTTGTACTCGTTGGGATCAATCCCACAACTGGTCAGCACATTGGGGTGCACCATGCCGCAGCCCAATACTTCAAGCCAGCGACCGCGCTCATCCATGATGTCCACTTCAGCCGAAGGCTCAGTAAACGGGAAGTAAGATGGGCGGAAGCGTACCTTCAGCTCTTTTTCAAAAAACACCTGCAAAAACTGCACGATCAAGCCTTTAAGCTCAGCAAAGCTGGCATCTTTGGCAATCACCAAACCTTCGACCTGATGGAACATCGGTGAGTGAGTTTGGTCAGAGTCACAGCGATACACCCGACCAGGGCAAATGATGCGTATCGGTGCGGCTTGTTGCTCCATGGTGCGAATCTGCACCGAGCTGGTGTGGGTGCGCAGCAAATGGTGTGCATCAAAATAAAAGGTGTCGTGCATCGCCCGCGCAGGGTGATGGCTGGGGATATTGAGCGCTTCAAAGTTGTGATAATCATCTTCAACTTCGGGGCCACGCTCCACGCTAAAGCCAGCACGGGTAAAAAAGCCGCTAATCCGCTCCATCACTTGGGTGACCGGATGCAGGCTGCCCACGGTTTGCCCACGCGCAGGCAAGCTGATATCGACGGTTTCACGCGCCAGCTGCGCATCGAGTGCGGCTTGTTGCAGCGCAGTTTGGCGGGCGGTCAGTGCACCATTGATGGCTTCACGCACTTGATGCAAGGCAGCACCTTGGGTTTTACGTTCTTCTGCGTCCAATTTGCCGAGTCCTTTGGACAATTCGGCGAGCTGGCTTTTTTTACCCGTAAACTGCACGCGCACCTGATCGAGCGCGGCAAGATCATGGGCGGCGGCAATCGCGGCTAACGCGTCTGTAGTCAGGGCATCTAAGGACATGAGGGTAGATCTCGTCTAATAACGAAAAAAATCAGGCGCGTATTTTGCCTGATTTATCGTGGGATTTTTAGTCAAAAACCGTGAGTTATCCCGAAAAACACTGATTTTGCGACAAATCCGATCGATTCACTCAAGGGCAGGAATGATTTTATTTTTTAAATCACGAATGCCATCCGCTAAGCCGTTGAATACGGGCAAGCCAAAACGTTGCGTCACAATATCGACATTGCCTTTTTTCCAAAACCCCTCTGGGCACACAATGATGGCTTTACCAGAAGCTGCATGCAGCCCTAGCTCAAGTAAGGAAATGGGGGAATAACTGCCAGCAACCAAATAAAAAAAGATCCAATCTGCTCGCTCAAGCGCAGCAAGCTCCCACTCGACTTGTTGTTTAAACTCTGGTTGATCCATCGACTGCCGCCAAGACAGATCCCATTCGGTACGCCGTGGATTAAGCACACTGACCTTCAATTGGGCAAGCTCATCAATCAACATGCGCTGCCAATCAATACTACGCCCATCTTCGATGGTGCCCGCCAAGAATACCGATGGATATGCGAGGTCATCGAGAGATTGTGGGGAAGTAATCAGTTGCATGATGGATAGCTCTCGTCACTTGGAATGATGTTTTAGGATTTAAGCCGCTCCCGCACCTGCATCAAGGCAAAGCCCAGCAAATTGAGTCCCTGCCACGTACTTGGCTGCCACGCCTTGGGGTCTGACTCGGCCAAACCAATTCCCCAAATGCGGTCATTGGGTGCAGCTTCGACCAAGACCTGCTCACCTGTCGCCAGCAAGAAATCTTGTAAATTCGGATGTTGACTAAATTTTGCCAAATTACCCGCCACCACCAACGCAAAGCGATGTTGCTGCCAGATCTGGTCATCAAAATGCTTGATATGACGCCCCAAGGCTTTGGCAGCTGCCGGATCGGGACTCGCTAGCACCTGATCAATCATGGCAGGATCAAACAAGCGGGCTTTGCCTGCCATCATCCAATGCTCAGCAGTAGCATAATAAACCCCATCCACCACAAAAGGAGCCAGATACCACTGGCTCAAACAGGCTTTGCTTACGCTCTGGCCGCGTTCGGTATGCCCCCAAAAGTACAGATAGTGCAAGGTTTGCTGCTGTGCGCGCAGGTGCAAGGAGGTTAAATACTGAGTATCCGTCATCTCTTTCACCGATGGTCACGACGATGGATAACAGGTTTTTTCAACGTGCTGATTGGCTTCCTCAATCAATTCGTTGCGGTTATCAGCATCTTTACGCCCTGCCATTACACTGCGCAGCTGCTGCTTGGCTTGCAAGCAACGTTGTTTTTTCTCCAACGCATTGATCCGGCTCTGTTCAACTTTTTGCTGTGCTTCGGCTTTTTGCTTTTGTGCTTTATCGACAGCGTCCATGTGCGCACGCAAGCCCTCTCGACTCGCCCCATCATAGGTCTTCAGGGCTTTATCCGTAGAATTGGGTAGTTTGACCACGTCTGAGGTGGCTGCCTCAACCGAACAGGGAAAGGTTTGAAAACTGGTGGTACCGTTGGCTTGTTTGCATTGATACACCGCAGCAAATGTGACGGATGTGGTGCTGATAAGCAATAGACATCCGGTCATCAAAGTGATTCCTTTCATGACAATCATCCATCCTTGTTGATTGGCTTGGTTTACATACAATAGCTGATTTTGAGGTGTATTTTGCAATAAAAAAGCCACCTGATGGTGGCTTTTTGAGCAAGCGGAGATTAACCCGCCAGCGCAGCTTTTGCTTTTTCAGCCAAAGCAGCAAATGCAACCGCATC
>CALFYA010000343.1 GCA_937952925.1 uncultured Moraxellaceae bacterium | reverse complement strand
CAGGAAAGACGACAATATGGCCTTATTTGTTTATGTGACCAAACAATGTCAGCAAGACGCTGGTAAACACCAATTAGAGTCTGAGCTAGGTGAGTTGGTGGCTCGAATTGAGCAAGAGCAGGCACTCTGGAGCTTAGATGCGTTTTTACATCCATTTTGGGTCAAAAAACGCTTGGGAAATCGGCATAGTCGTCTGATTTGTCGAATAGAAAGCCATACATTTGATGGAGAAGTACACGATGTGCTGGTGATGATGTCGATCATGCAGCGTGCAAGTCGAGAATATGAGGATTTATTTGTCAATACGGCTGTAAAAGGTGAGGCGCTGTATCAGCGTACCGTCGAACGGGATGCGGTCATTGACCATGTGCAGCAACGCCTCATCATGCACGACGCCCCACACAAACCGAGTTTGAGTGATGATGAAAAAGGGATCTTGTATGGTGTGCGCAATCAGCATCAGCAAACGGAGCATCAATTTCAACAAGAGATGTTGTATGACTCATGGACATGGGTTGAAAATAGCCTAAGTAATTTGAGCCAGATTGATCTGCGCTATATCGCACAGCAACTCGAACACATCATCTGTAATGAGCAAGATGAAAATATCCATGTGTTGGGCGATTTTGGCCGTTATCGCGCTTTATTTTGGCACAGTGGACATCGGCGTTTTGGTTATTTGAGCCTTGAGCAGGTGGATGGTGAGCTGCTACCGCATGAGCGGCAGGTGTCGATTGATGAGCTTGATCAGTTTGCGCAGCACCACGATAGCACCGCCTTACAGCAGAAATTGTGTCAGGGTGCGCGACGTGCCTATCCATTTTCGACCGTTTTCGATTGGCAAGAATGGCTGCATATCCAGCAGGATCAAACGGCAAATTTGTCGTTGTCGCCTGAAGAAGCCTCGATTTTGACAACCACTCAACAGCAAGACCGGCCATTTCCATTATTGATCAATGGGCGAGCGGGCAGTGGTAAGTCAACGGTGCTGCAATATTTATTTGCAGACTATTTGTACTATCACATGATGCAAGACAATCCGGTGCCATTGGCCTATTTTTCGTGCAATCGCTCGTTGGTTGATCGTGCGGCCAAAACCATGACCAAAGTGTTGCAACATAGCTGCCGTTATCAACATCACTCGCAGGATGTGGCGGCGACCGTTGCGGCAAGTTGTTATGAATTTCGGCAATATTTGCTCAGCCTGCTGCCGAGTGCTGCGCGTGCCAATTTTGATCCGGCATTGCGGATGAGTTATGGGCGGTTTCGGCAATTGTGGCAAGCCAAGTTTGGTAAGCTCCCCGAAAAACAGCGTTATTCGGCAAGTTTGTGCTGGCATGTGATTCGTTCATATATCAAAGGGCGTCAGGCTGATCTGCTGCTTGAGGTCGATGACTACCGCGAGTTACACGACAATGATCGCCAGCTCGATGAGCAGATTTTTGCCCATATTGAGAAAAAAGTTTGGAAAGACTGGTATGCAGTGTTGTGTCGTGATGAGGGGTACTGGGACGATCAAGATTTGGCGCGCTATGTGTTGCAGCATCAGTGTGTGCAGCCGACGTTTGGTGCAATTTTTTGTGATGAATCACAGGACTTTACCCGTATTGAGTTGCAGATCATTTTACGTTTGAGTGTATTTAGTGATCGTCAGTTGCAGCCGCATGAGATTCAGCGTGTGCCGTTGGTGTTTGCAGGTGACCAATTTCAGACCTTGAATCCAACAGGGTTTCGTTGGGAAGCCGTCAAGGCGCAGGTGATGGAGCAGTTTGTGTTTGCCCTAGATCCTGCCAAACACAGCAGCAGTACCGAGATGAACTATCGAGAGCTGAGTTTTAACTTCCGCTCCTCGCATCGAATTGCTGATTTTAGCAATATTGTGCATGGCTTGCGGGCAAGTGTCTTGGACGAGTCACGCCTCAAACCACAGCAGTCATGGTATCGCAATCCGCACAGCCGTGATGTGGTGTTTGTCAATCAACAACAAGAGTTGCTGTTTCAGCAGTTGCAACAACAACGCGATGTCGTGGTGGTGTTGCCTTGCAACGATGGTCAAGAAGCCGAATATATTGCGGCCGATCCAGCGCTCAATGCATGGCTCAAACCCCAATCCAATGGGGTTACACTCATTCCGTGTATTAGTGTGATTTCGGCCAAGGGGCTAGAGTTTGAGCGGGTGGTGATCTATGGGTTTGCCGGTGATCGACCACGGCAATTATTGGATAAAAAATCAAATAAATCAGCGTCTGATCAGCTGATTAATACAGAATATTACCTCAATAAATTGTATGTGGCGGTGACCCGCGCCCGTAGTCAATTGATTGTGGTGGATCAAGCCAAGGCCTACACGGAGTTTTGGCAGTCATTTGAACAAGCTGACTTGCCGCCGTTTGCACTTGCCCAGTTGGAGCGTGGCGATCAGCCGTGGGTTTCATTTTTGGGCAGCATCCGTGCGGCGCAGCTCGATGATTTGACACCGGATGCAGATGATGTCCGCAATATGCAAATGAACGCCGAACAGTTTGCCATGCAAGGGCGTGAGCTTGAAGATAGCCAACTGTTGCTACAAGCGGCCAGTTTGTATGAGCAGCTGCGGTTGTATCGCTTACAGCAGCATTGTTTGGCCGATGCACATGCCTTACAAGGGGATTATCAGCAGGCGGCGGAGCTATTTGAGGGGATTGAGCACTGGTCAGACGCCTTTCGCAATTATTGGCGTGCGGCATGTTGGGATGGCGTCTATCGACTCAGCAAAGCACAGCCGATCTATGCCACTGAGCCAGAAGCTGAAGTGGTGCGTTTGTTGAGTCGAGAGCAGCCTTCACTGCCTTTGTATATCGATGTGTTGCAAACCTTGCAAACACGAGCGCCCACACTGGCCGACTATGCAGCAGATCGCCAAGCGTGGCAGCAAGCGTTTGCACAGTTGATTCCGCAAATCCCCTTGGAAGACCAACCCAATCGTTGGTTACAGCTTTTGGCCTGCTTACAATGGCTGCACCAGATGACTTGGCTGCGCGCCATGGTGCCTGCCAGTGTATTGGCGCAAGTGGCTTATCAGGCACAAGCGTTGGAATTGGCTTGTCAGTATTGGGAAGAGGCTCAGCGCGAGGAAAAACTGACCCCACCCAAGCCCTTGTATCAACAGGCCATCATCCAAACCCGTCGCTTTCCAGAGAATGCACAGGCATTGATTGACCTCAAGCACAGCTCAACCCTCTATCAGGCGCTGACCCGTTATCCTGAGGCCGAAACACTGCCAACGGTGCTGTGGAGCAGTATGCTCAAAGTCTTACGCGCTCAATTGGCTCAACACGAGCAATTGGTACAGTATTACCTGACGCGCTCTCAGCACTTGGGCTTATTAGATCAACTTATTCAAGAAATTAGTGTGGTGCGCACCAATTCGCCGTGGTTGCATCAGGCCAAAAAAATTCGGTTATTTCGCGCTGTTGTCCAATTGCACTGGGCGGAGTTGTTTGAGGCATTGTATGCCATCAATGATCAGCGCATCACCCTCAATCAGATCCGACGGATGATGTTGAGTAGTCAATCCAAGAAACAGCAAAAGCCCGTCAAACTCGAAGAGTCACAGTATTTGGCCTTGCAGGCACTGTCGATTTCAGATGCGCTACGCGTGCAAGGAGTGGAGCGGCATGATAGCGATGAGATGAGCAAGCTGTTGAAAATTTTAAAAAGTCTTTTTTGTACCGTCGAAACACAGACCCAGAAAGAACGCCATAAATCGTTTAAAAAGGATATCGAAGTGTGGCGTGTTGATAGCGAGCATGTGCGTATCGTGGGGGCGATTTTGGAGCGTACCTCGCATTTTAATGAAATGCTCGCGTTTTATGAGCGACTTGCACAGACTGAGCCACATGCTGAGTATGCAAAATCACGTTGGCTGTTGTGCAAGTATCGGCAAGCCGCCAATTTTGAGCGGATGCAAGAGGATTATTTACGCAAGGCCGATCAGTTTGTCGATGTGGCGCGTCAAGAAGACTATCTACAACGTGCGCGTGATAGCCAAAAACGCGCTCAAGAGGCGTATCAGCGTGCTGAAGAGTTTCGCCGGTTGATTGGGATTAGCCAAGCCCAGATTGATGAGTTGCCCGACTACCCACAGCTGGTCGATGCCGATCAAGTCTGTTTGCAGTTGCTGGGTTTGACGGCACCGATTCAACTGCCCTTGACCCTTGAAAACGACGCGTCTGCTTTAGAGTTACAAACAGAGTTGCAACATCACATCACGGTCGATGACGTGCAGCAGCCCGCTGTACCACCCGTCGATCTAGACCTGCCGGTACTGGCTGAGGGAGCGACCGTGTTGATACATGATCAAGCGGTGTGTGTTGAGCCGACCCCAGCGCCCGTGAGCGTCGATCAAGGGGATGAACAGGGAAGTGTCGAAGCTTTGGCACCGATCATGGTCACAGATGCCAAACCCTCTGAACCGGTGGATGTGCTGATCCACCCATCAGCAGAGCCGACCACACCCACAGTATCAATGGCGTCGGATGACGCCGCAACGGTGCTTGAGGAGCAAGCGGTACCGCTTGCCCCAGTGGTTGAACCGACCGCGATGGCTTCTGAGCAGACCGATGTTGTGGCAATCCCCGTGCTGCCGCGACTCGCCGAGACGGCTACCGTTGCGTTGCTGCCACGTACCGAATTGATGCTGATGGATTATCGGGTGCTGCTGGTACGCCAAACCCGCCGATTGAATATCGAGCATGTGCTGACGGGTGAGCAAGTATCGATCCGGATTGATCAACAACACGCTTATGGCGATTGGTCGCTACAGCCACAGCCTTCGGGGAGTTATGCGTTGCAGGGTACGCCATGGCTGGTGCAATTTGAGCAAGTTGCCAACCGCTGCCGCTTGTTGTGGCCTGCGTATGGGATTGATTTGGCGTTAGAGTGTTAGGGTCTGTTGACGTGTCAGTCGTGGTTGCGATCTTGCATGTTTCGGGTGAGCGCAATCAGCTAGACCAACCCTAGTTGGTCGCAGTACCGCAGTCGATTGGACTGCGGTTTTTTATTGCTCAGCGATTGACCACGATCAGGCATTTTTGGGCTGTGGGCTGCTGGATCACCTGATGGACAGGCCAATCAACCCACACCATCGAGCAAATCAATCTATTGCTCATAATATAAGTTATGAGCAGCATAAAACAGGACGCAATATTACTGGAATATCATTCGTGTTTAAGACAAAAAAACAGTCATCAAAAAGCAAAAAACAGCTTGAGTGCAACGAGAATACGGTTAATTTTTTCAATAGCTTGACAGAAAAACAGATTGCTTTGTTTGCACAAAAATTGGCACGATTGCCAGAGCTGTCCAAGGAAGCACCAGTTGGCGGTAGCTACGAAGATTTTGCCAAGATCATTCAAGGTCGTTTGAAAGACCCCAAGCATCAAAAACGCTATCAGCCTTATTTAACCAAACTGGGATTAAGCTGATTTGATTCCCCCGTCACTAAGACCATAGGTATCTACACAACTAGAAGTCATGCTAGAGTGGGTAGCATGACTTCAAA
>CALFYA010000342.1 GCA_937952925.1 uncultured Moraxellaceae bacterium | reverse complement strand
TTGACGGCAAGACGCATTTGTACTGTGCCCGTTGTTGAGCCTGATGTTTTGACCCAAACGTCGATATGCAAAATATCGTTGAGCTGTAATACACCTGCTGCATAAACCAGATTGCCATTAAATACAGACAGACTATTGCCAGATGTGAGGCCGACATTTCTGTATGTTGTAATAACGGTGCTGTATAAATAGGTAGGGACGCTAGATTGAATAGCAGTGATTTGGGCTTGCAGTTTACGCAGCATTGTCCCCAAGGAATCAGCAGCAGTAATAACTGCATTTGACCCAGCGGTATAACCTGCAAACACCACAGTAAAAATGCCTGTCTGCCCAGCAAGTGAGCTAAAAAGACCAGATAGGGCTACGGGTGCAACATCAGCACTTTGCAGTGCGGTGTCAGCTTTTGCGCCTTGCGCCGCTGTTGCTGCGCCAATACTGGCTGCGGTAATCAGTGCAATCAGCCGAGCAGCTTCACCAGCTTCTTCCGCGCCAATGTTTGTACGAGCGTTAGATTTTTGCAGGGCTGTGAGAGCTTGGGTGGCAACATCAAAGCGCACGCGGTTTGCAACGGTTTGATCTAGCGCCTCGAGCACGCCTTCAGCGTTGGCCAGCTCCGTTGCAATCGCTTGGATTGCGGCCAGTACTTGACCATCTGTACCCACTAAAGCTGCAATCTGATCATTGACGTATGACTGATCTGCTTTAGTGCCAACCAAAGCGGTGAGTGTTGCCAGTGCGGTCAGGTCGGCTTTATTGAGTAAAGCAAGGCGGTTTGTCTCGACTTGCTGGGCGGTAGTATCTAAATCGACTTGATCAGCTTTTAGACCAATATTGAGTTGATTGGTCTGTGCCAGTGTTTGCGTCTCTGTGAGCTGCTCTTGCAGACCAGATAAAGCAGCAGGCAACCCAATAACATCAGACTGGGCAATTGGCAAAGACGCCCCATCACCAGTGGACACCACGATTGGAGCAACGCGCAAAACGGTCTGACGCATCGTGCCAACTTGCTTTAGCACCATGCGTGCGCGGTACTGTACTAAAGCCGTGCGCGTCGTCATACCGCACCCCGCACAGTCACTACACCTTCAATTTCAACCGTGAAGCGGTCTGTGTTAAAGACACTAGCACCATCATTTGTTGACATGCGCACATCGAGCACAGCCATTTTTGTGGGCTTGAGTACTGCGGTTTGAGCTGGGTTTAGACTCAGTTTATACATGCCCACAGTTTGCTGTTTGGTAACAGTAAGCGAGGCCAGCAAACTATTTGCCGAGTCTTTTAAATCACAGTCGATTTGAATGCTATCAAGCGGAACAGCTTCCCATACTGGCGCATCATCTGTGCCGGTATTGATTTCATACAGTCCTTCGATGTCGAAGCTGTTGCCGACCTTGATATTAAAATCAGCCATGCTGCACCTCGACCAAGTCGCCAGCAATCACGCGGTCTGCATGGATGTAGTCAATATTGACTTTTTCTATATACTCAGCGGTGTTGTCTTCGTCAGTGCGAACGCAGATTGTGCAGTCGGTCGTAAACGACTGTGCGAGCACAGACACCGCTTCGCTTTGAGTTTTTGTATTAAAAATCGTCCGAAGCTGTCCAAGCTCAAAAGGGCGGATCGCCTCGATGCCGAAGTTTTGCGCCAGCACTGCGGCCAGCACATCGTTAACAAGTCCAAAAGTGCCAACATCGACTACCTCACCACCCACAGTTGTGCCATGACGTGACGACTCCTCAGAACGGATTGAACGAGCGCCAACAATGACGCTAAAGGTCAGGGGAATTTTGTACTTACGAGCGCCCAGTTTTTCGGGTTTGCCTGAGCCATCGAATGTTGTCCAGACGGCGGGAAAGCGTTTGACAACCTGCGCAAATTCACGGTCATCGTTAAAATCAAAATCGCCCGCATAAGTCTTAATTTCTTTCAGATAGGGTCGGTTTAATGCGTGAATCGCATCTTTGATTGCTTGTTCGATTTGGGCGAGGGGCAGCATGTCACCACCCCCCACGCCCGAAGTCATTCGGGCGCACGTTGGTCATAATCACATCTTGAGCGGATGCAGCAGCAGGTTTGCCACCGTTTGGAGTGATTCCGATACCAAGCTTGCCAGATGCGATATTCTCCAGCGTTTTAACCGCCGCTTTATACCGCACCTCATCACGCTCGGTGAAACGAGCGCTGCCCACAGCAGCGTGGTATCGTGTCAAATCACAAGCCAGACCCACCAAAAAAGCAGGGGCAGACTGGACAGGCACGGCATATCGAGTAGACAGATAACCATCAATCTCGCTATTGGCCATATCCATTGCTGCCGTCAGCTTTTCAACGTTGATCTGGTTTGTGTACGGCTGTTCGTTGTCGGTGATCCCGATAACTTCGTGTTCACCAAAACGAGCAATCATCCGCTCAAGTGTGGCGTACATTACGCACCAGCCCCAGTTGAGCCAACTGCCAACTGCCACAGACCATAGCCTGCTTCGCCCCGTGCTTCTGCACCAAAGCGGAAGCTCTTTTGCATAAACACGCTGTCAGACTGCTGATCAGTTTGCTGCACAAAAGTGGGCTTTTTGCGCTGCTGGAAAACAATCGGCTTGATGACACGGGTGGTATCGAGCAAGTGCCACTCGGTATCGGTCAACAGCCAAGCCGACACCAGCACCTTTGCCGCACCTTTATAGGGGTTGGGTTTACCATCTTCGAGTCGGTCAACCGTCATCAGTGCGTTGGCGATGTCTTCAAGAGCTGGTGGCACAACCAACAGGCTCGGCATCAACTTGAGTGGGCGGCCTTCTTCGTCCTTGCGACCACGCAGCAGGGTACGAGCAGCGCCGAAACTGGCTTGGGCATCGGCTAAAGTGGCAATACTCAATGGAGCAACGAGCAGGTTGGAGTCGGTGCGAGTTTTTTTATCGCTGCCAATCACCTTGTGCGAGGCGCTGTAAAAGTTGGCATCGTCATAGCACTTTTGGCTAAACCCTTTGGTCAGGCAGGTAAACACCAAATCATCAGGCCACAGCTTGGCAGACTCACCTGCCGACTGTGCCATTGGTGCGTAGATACCAAGGTTGTCGTCTTCGATGTCGTTGCGGTCAACTTCGACCGTGGCTTCAAAGTCACGGTTGGTCAAGCTATAGGTATGACCAGACAGCTTTTTCAGGGTCTTTTCACCCACCCACTCTTTCATGCGCGGGAATTTTTGCATCCACGCATAATCGTTGGTTTTACTGTTGCTTGGCACAAGGGTTGCCACTTGATCCCAGTCTGGTGCAGCGGTATCAAACGCTCCTTGATACACTTTGGACAGATTGGTAAACAGTGCACGCAATACCTGCTGTGCATTTTGACCGTTAAAATTCATTATAGGATCTCCACCCAAAGGGCACTGCTGTTGGATTTGTCAAAGCCCATGAAACGTCCAACCTTGGCGCGGGCGTTGCTATTGCTGCTTGAGCTGACAGTTTGGTTGTCCAGCGCGTACACATCAGCAAACAGGTGCGCTTGGGTGACAGGGTTGGTGCTGTCGTTGAGCATCAAAAATTGACGGTTATGTCGAACATTTGCGCCACTTGCGCCGTCCAGACCTGTGCTGTTATCTGCACCAGATTCCCAAACCCCAACACATTTGCAGCCAGTGCTAGGGGTGCTTGAGCCGTAGCCGTCGGTGTCAACAAAGGCCAGCGTGCCTTCAAGAGCGACGGCTGAGGCTGCCAGAAGGACAAAAATCAAGCCAAGCTCACGGCTGGGCGTCATCACTGATGTGGTTGCTGCTGTCATGATTGCTCCTTACGCCAAGCCCATTTGGGCGGCGATTTGCGCTTCATAGTCGTCTTTGGTTTGTGGTGGTGTTTGATGCTGCTGACTATTGGCTGCAATCGTGGACTGCTGAGTAGTCAAGGCAGGGATTTTGGGCGCTGCGTCCAAGTGGGCTTTGAGTGCTGCTGGATTGGCCTTGCCGAGGTCACGCGCCCAAGCAATATGTGCATCACCAAGCAAACGACCATCCGAGCATGCGGCAGTGATGAGCTGGTCAACTTCACCGGCGGCACTTGCAGCCGTGAGCGTTGCAACTTTGGTCTGCAAATCATTCACCACCGCAATAGGCACATACTTGGCAGGGTCGGGCAGGGCTTGGCTGTTTGCCGCAAGTTTGTTACCCAGTGCTGTAATCGCATCGAACAAGGTGTGAGTATTGGCTGCCATCGCTGTGCCGGTTTCGGCTTCAATTTTAGCCATTGCCTTTTTGAGTTCTGCCATGATCTCGGCAGCAGTGGCGAGCGTGGGGAGGTTTAGCATCCATCGCAAATGCTCGAGCAGTTCTTCAAGATCCATCGCGGACTCCTGTTGGGTTAAAAAATCCTGAGCCGCAGCAGCCAAAATCGCTTCGGGCAGGTGGTCAATGTTTGGGGTGTTGGTGAGCGAGGCGTGGAGCAAATCCACGATTTGCCCGTTTTTGGCATACGAAAAAACAGGGGATAGGTAGCGGTATTCTTTGGATTCGATTTGTGTGGTGGCGCGAGGTGTCCAGTCCCAATTGTTGGAGCAGATGCCTACACCTGCCACATATTCAAATGCACCCGACTTGCACCAACCTGCTGCTGGGGCTTCCTGTCCTGTTTCTTTTGATTTGAGTGTCGCGTGTTCCCAATCGACCACCATGTCGATGGTGCGCTGGTTCAGAGCAGCAACAATGCGCTGCCCATTTTCAGCAGTAAGCACCCAGCCATTCGTGGCTGTGGGTTCAAATGGTCGTCCATCAAGCCCACGGAAGTTGCCTTCAGGGACAAGTACCAGATACTTTTGATCTGGTGTGAGGTTCAGGGCGACTGCGCACGCGGCGACTAAAAGATTTCGTTTCATACCGCCATGATCGAATAGCGGTTGAGCAGAAGTTAGGCGGAACGACTTCCAATTTTTTGCACAGCGATATAAAGGAAGGAAGTATCAAAAATGCAGACCACAAAAACGCGCATAGCAGCGCGTTTGGTCAGTAGATGATGAATCACGCATAAAGTTTTGTGGCGTTGAATGTGTGGCGTTCTAACGCACCTCTAACGCTATATCTGACCGCTAAAACGCATCACTCATAAAAATATCGCAAATATCCTCAATTGCGGCGGCGGCTTCAGGCTGTAAGTTGCCGCTTTTATCCATCGGCAAATAGGGGCGAGCGGTGATATTGACGGACTGATTGCGCCCTGCTTTCCCACCAAACTGGTGTATAGCTGCATAGACTGAGCTTGGGCGACGACCTGCCCGCACAGCCGCACCACCTGCGCCCACTGTCGCAGTATCGGCAGTAAATGAGCCTTGTACCGAGCTGCTCAGACCCCCCGTGTCTTGCAAAATCATCCCACCTTTACGGCGTTTGAGCGTGTAGGGTGACAGTCCAGCCCACTTGGGACGGCCTTGGCTATGGAAGTTCAGCAAGGTCTCACTGACCAGTGTCTTTTGGATCTCATCCATCAGTTCGGCTGGTTGTGCCAGCTTACTAGCAGCAGCTTGCAGCTTTTTGTGGAGCTGCTCATTATTGATTTGGATTTGCATTGACTATCCTCCCGACTACGTTAGAATCAAAGTGTGACCGTTGTTTCCAATGGGTAACGGTTGATACTCCCTTAAGGGAATCATGATCCGGTTCGAGTCCGGCGCGGTCACAGCACACCAAAAAGCAAAACATAGTGGGGCAGCCCCAAACTAATTGCAGGCACTTGTTGTGCCGTCCTGACCACGTTGGTATCCACCCGCATCCGTTCGCCGTCAACCTTGGTTTTGAGGCTGTGGTCTGTCATCACCACCAGCTTGGTACGATCATTCCCCGTCGCATACACAAACACCAGCGCATCGTCACCTTTTAGGGTGTCGAGCAGTACTGCCTGTGGTGCTGCCAGATGTTTGGGCAAGTCCAAATACCATGATGCATCAACAGGGTTATGCTTGGCAGGACGCAGCGCATGCACCACGTCTTCATCACGCACACTGATGACAGCACTTTTCAGCGGCTTGCCCATATTTGCTAAGCTTTGCACCACCAGCTGTGGCACAGCGCCCACATGCATCAGATCACCGGTCATCTTGAGTCGTACAGCAGGCTGACCGGCTGCGGGGATTTGATTGATGATTGGCTGGGCAAATTGCCTAAACTCAGTATTGAGAGTTTGTAGTGCTGCTGGGGACTGTGTAACGGCGTGGATGATCTTTGCAGCTTGGTTGGGGTCTGCCACCGCAGCTTTGTTGAGGATCTGCTGGGTCACAGACATTTTGTGAGCGCCGCCCCAGCCAGCATCGGTTTTAAATGTGGGCAGATTGGGCAGTTGCACCACTGTCCGCTCAACAATACGAGGGTTGCCACTACGTTGCCCCACCTCAACCTGTTCAACGCTGGTGTAGGGAGCAAGGTCATCTATCGGGGTATAGCCACCACGGGTGACTTGCCCAGCCCCCAGATTGATCGACGTGCAGCGGCAGCGATAACCGTTTTTGGGTTGTATAGCCGACCAGATGGGGTCATCCCGTCGAAATACTTGACCATGTAATGCCGCGTGAGCTGGGCGTGTGCGATTATCCCGAATCGCGCTATACATGACATAAGGACGCAACAACAGCTCACGCTCGGTGGGTGGTGGATTGCGCCCACGCTCGTATGCGTTACTGATGTTGGTTTCATAAATCGTCTTGAGCCGATGCGGACTGCCGAGCTGTACAGCGCGGGCATTACCATCACCATCAACCCGTATCTGTTTGCCCCACCAGCCACGGGCTTGCATGGTCGGTACAATCTGGGCTTGCCACTGCTCAAATGTCCAATTTTTGGCGAGTGCATCCACCAGTGATTTGCGCACGTCTTCAAGCAGATCAAGTTGCACCATCTGCGCCACTACAAAAGCGCGGTTATGGGCGTTGCCCAGCACCTCTTGCCAGTCCATCGAGGGCATGACTTGCTTGGATTGCAAATACTCGATTGCTGCTTTGGGTGGTTGCCCAAATAGGGCGTTCAGGGTGTCAGACATCAGTTTGCCCCACATCACTCAGCCGACCCCAGACCTCAGCGGCAAACAACAATTGGGTCAGATCCTCTTGCAGGGATTCTAGGTCTTGGTCAGGCTTGAGTGCTGCCAACATTTCTAACGCTTTTTCGATACCACCTGCTCCATTGAGGGTATCGAGTAGGGGGGCAAGCAATAATTGTCCTTGCTGTTGCAGCCGCTCTGGGGTCAGTTGGCTATTGGCTACGGTTTCTAACGCAGCTTCGTCGCGTGCCGCTTGCAACATCAGCAGCTCAACCTCGGTGGGTTGCTGTTGTGTATTGGCTGCAATGTTGGGATAAAGCAGGTGCAGCAGTTGGCTATTTGCTGCGGTGGTCAGTGTTGGCTGTGGTTGAGCTTTTGCCAGTACTGCCACATCTTTACCGTCTGGCATGGGGATGCCGAGTTTTTCATGCGCCCACTGCTGTGGAATCTGCATGCCTACGTCCACCAGTTTTGGCAGTGCTTCCGAATACACCTCGATGTCTTCAGGCTGTGCCAAATCAAAGTAAAATTTAGGATACTTGGTAGGGTCTAGCTCAGGCTTATTGAGCTGTAGCATGGGCATAATCAAATATTGATTGATGGTTGCAGCAAGCTGTTTTGCATCCGATTCGGTCAACTCACGCCGCACTTCGTTATGCACGTTGCCCAACGCTTGCGTGCCGTGGCTACCCTCTGAGCTGGTGAGTGTGCCGCCCAAAATGGCTTTTGATTGGCTGCGTTCGCACCACTCGATCAATGCCATGTGCGGGTCAGATGTGCCCTTAGCAGCCTCTTGAAACTCAATTTTCATGCCCTCGGGGATAATTCCCGCAGCATGATGACCAATCGACATGACTGCACGCAGCAGTTTGGTTTTTTCATCATCGGTTGCACCACTGGGGTATTTACCCAAGCGCATCGGCAAGCCGTAAATCTCCAAAAACTCCATGAGATCACGCACACCGTAGTGCTTGAACAAAAAAGGCCAGCTCAAAACCCTGTGCAATCCGCTGCGAGCAATGTAGCCAGATTTTGCTTTGTGGACGTGCAACATCCAGCCATAAGGCCATAGCTCTGCGCCGTCCGCCGACCCGTCGCGCAAACGTAACTGATTGGGGAGTAGCAAGGGTGTCTGAAAACAGCGAGGCTCTTTAAATTCTAGGCATTCGGGTAGCCACAGTGCACCTAAGCGATGCCATTTGATTTCTTGTGCCGAGTAAGCGTGACCTACAGCGTCCAGCGCGTCAAAAACGATTTGGTCAAAGTCTTCGATGTCTTCGACCCATTCGGCAGTTTCTTCAGCGAGTTTTTTCTCATCTGGGGATGCGTTTCGGCAGGGCTTGACGCCCCAGTCCAAACCCACCACCGCACGTTTACGCTTGCTCATATCGCTATAGATATGAGCATCACGCTCTTCCATGTCACAGAACAAATCAGCTTGAGCGGTCAAGTCGCCTTGTTCGGCATTGGTAAGCAGTTGGTGCAGCTTGGCAGGGGTAAGGCCGCGCACGGGGTGCTCGGCAAATTGATATTGCAACCAGCCGACTTCGGCTGATTGGGGCGACTCTAACGCTTGGCGTTGGTCTGATTTTTTGCGCTTTGCCATTGGGTGCAAACCTAGTCCAGTTTGCACCCATTGTCAGGGTGGGAGGGGTTAAAGATCAGGCGGAATCACTTCCTTAGCGGAAGTCTGCGCGGGCGTAGCCCTTGCCTTGCACGTGGGCGAGGCAGTGCCTCGCTTTACCCGCGCTCATTCCTAAACGACCCTCAGCTTACAGGGCTTTGGTGGCTCTTGGCTTTGCTTGGCAATCACTTGAATGACTGTTAGTGCAATCACTGCC
>CALFYA010000341.1 GCA_937952925.1 uncultured Moraxellaceae bacterium | reverse complement strand
TCGGCAATTTCAAGGTCGGTCAGGGTTTGGATGGTTGACATTACGGATGCTCCGTGAGGTTATGGTTATCGGCATGTAATTGTGTTTATCATGCCGCGAGGCGTAGTTGCTTCGCGCTGAGGATTGTAGGAACTCATTGGTCAAAAATCAAATGATTTGCATATGAAATATTCATTCATTATTTGAATGTTTTTTCCTTCGCAATCCATTCACTGCGGTTGGCACATACGGAGGTATTACGCGTGTAGTCAGGCCCCCATGTCCGATAGCCTTCGGTATCCAGATGGATTTGACCGCTGGCATATAAGCCTAATCCCAGTTGGTAGCGTTCGCCCGATTCAATCCAAAAGTCACATAGTTTTTCGTGGACACGTTTTTGCATCGCCACACCACCTTGCTCATTGGTGAGACGGATATCAATGGCAGCATTGTGAATATGCTTACTGCCCAAGCTACCGCCTGCACAGCTATTCAGCTCAGGATCACGATAGCTTGAGGTGATTTCAAAACTGGTCAGAATCTCTTGTTGTTGCAATTGATCAAGCACTTTGAGGGTTGGCACCATTTGCTCCCACAGCTCGCGTGGTGGCAATTGATATTGTTCACGTCCACACACTTCCCAATCGCGTGCGCTGACCAACAACTCATGCATGGGGGGCAGCAATTTAATCCCATGATCATCCAAAAAATGACTGTAGTGCTGGATCTTGCGATAGTCACGTTGTCTGATCCATGCCACATAGCTGGTGGGTGGTTTGACCAGCTTGCGTCGAACGTGCGTTGACATGGGGGGCAAATCGTCTGGTGTGGGTAGGCTCAGAATTGGAGGAGTCAGCACAGGTGGTACCGGCAGATGTGCGAGCTTGGTGATCGGCTGAGGAGGTTTGCGTGGCATCGGCTGGCAACTGCCAAGAGCCAACATTGAGATGCCCACAAGCACCATCACCCCACTAGAGATGCGGTTGATTTGCGATAGGCCAGACATACACCTCTCCTGAGCAAGCACATGCTTGATCAAACAATCAGGTGTGCTTTCTAAGGTCATCTTGACCCATAATCAACCCATGTATGGCAAAAAGCCGCTGCTTAAGAGGGCGATCGTGTATCAAGACGTTTCAGCCGTTCTGGTGCAATCTGATGCACTGCACGCATGGCCTGTTGATCATACGGATTGTGGCTGTTGACCGCTTCAAGCGGATAGCCTTGCCAAAACGCCGGAATATACAGCCGCATGGCTGCCTTGAGACCGAGCCGACAGCTCTGCTTGAGCCATGTGGGGGCAGCAGGATAACCAATCGCATATAAAAAATGATCATCCATCAAGCCACGTACTGCCATCTTGACAGCAGGGCGCAGTGGGGGTGGAAGCCACGCTTCCATAATCGCAGCAGTCTGGTTGGCAACCGCATGATTATCGTCATTCGGCCACATTTCACACCATTCATAGCGTTTGACCCATGCGTCAAACTCAGCCTTGGATGTGGGGATGTGTTGCAAATTCATCCGCTCGCCAATGCCTCGCCAAAAATGAAACCATGCGAGCTGTTCATGAGCAGTCATTGGCCGATGGCTATATTGGACACTCCAACGAATCGGAAACTCGATAAATGTCCACAGCACAAACAAAAAATCATCATTGTGGATACGATAGTGCCCATGCGTTTGATTCATCCGAGCAATCGCTTGGCGGCCAAACTCACCATCCCAACCTGATTCGAGCATCAAGCCAATCAAAATACGGGTGTCGTCATAACGTTTTTGCCCCGCACGCGCAAATTCGCCGGTTTTATGGAGCAGTTTAGAAACAGAGCGACTGCCATAGGTATAAAACAAGGCCAGCTCTAGCGCATGTTGGATATCGTGAGGAAATTCATATTGAGCGAGTAAGCGGACGATGGTTTGGCAATCTTGCTGTGCATCGAGTTGTGCGATGTGTTGTCGAATCTGTGGATGACGAAATAGCCCAAACCGTTTTTTGAGGGTGACCATGTTGCATCCTGCGTCTAATAGAATGTGTTTGGCATTAAGACAAGCCCATGACAGGGCGACAATGGCAAAAAGAGACAGCACTGTACAAAAAAATACCGGCCAGATGGCCGGTAGGAGCGCGTGACGAACTTAGCGTTCGAGCAGTGCAAGTTTGTTGGGCTTGCCGTTCCACTCTTCACGATCAGCGGGTTGATCGCCAATCTGCGTGATGTTTGGCCATTTGGCGGCCAGCTCAGCGTTGAGTTCAATAAAGACTTCTTGACCTTTGGGGACTTCATCTTCAGAGAAAATCGCGTTGGCAGGGCACTCAGGCTCACACAGGGCGCAGTCGATGCACTCATCGGGGTTGATCACCAAGAAGTTGGGGCCTTCGTAGAAGCAGTCTACGGGGCAGACTTCAACACAGTCTTGATATTTGCACTTAATGCAGTTTTCGGTGACAACAAAGGTCATGGCGGTTAGCTACCTGAATTTCAACATCCAATACCCTGTAGTGTAGGCGTATTCGGGGGTTGCCGACAATTGCTTTTACTGATACCGCTTATCAGATGAATCGACGCTAACTGGCAAAAGCACTCGCCACCACCCGATCACGACCTTGATGTTTGGCCTGATACAAATTTTGATCGGCATGATTGAGCACTTGAGCAATATCAAAACTGCGTACCGTTGCGGTGACACCTGCACTGATACTGACATATTGATGGGCATGGATAAAAATCTGATGCATGGCAATCCGGCAGGTTTCGGCAATCCGCAAGGCTTCAGTCAGCGAGGTACGCGGTAAAATCACAATAAATTCTTCTCCGCCATAACGTCCTACCCAATCTTGTGCGCGCACCTGTTGCTGTAGGGTTTTAGCCACTTGCTGCAAAATATGATCGCCCAGCAGATGACCATGCTGATCATTAATCCGTTTGAAATGATCGACATCCAACAAAATAAAACCGGTTGGTTCGCCAATTTGAGCACGTTCAACCAAATATTCATTCAGGCTATGGCGGTTGTATAGTCCAGTCAGTGAGTCGGTACGACTCAAGCGTAACACGGCCTCAGATTGAAGCCGCCATTGGGTGAGAATCAAATCAAACATCAACAACAAGCTGAACGCGAGCAGGATATACAGCCCCATGGAGTTGAGCAGCCAGCGTAGCGGATGATGGGGAAACGGCAACTGATCATAATAAAACAACGGGGCATAAGGGATTTCACCCAAAAAACCAAAGTAACTACTGCAAAAAATCACCAACACTGCGACAAGTAGGGTCGAGTAAGTCTCAAGGCGTCCGATGCCCATCAGCCCAATCATCCCCGCACCCACCAAGATAATGCCTGTCGCAGGGGTAATCGCCCCAATCATATAGTTGTGGTAGCACAGTGACAGCCCAATATACAGGGTTGAAATAAACGGCATGCTCCACGCCACCACTCGACGATGACGACCCAAAAAGGTCAACCATGCCAAGATCAGTGGTGAAATGATCAGGCTGAGTGCGATCGGAATATGATGAAACAGAGCATGGAGCTGTACGCCATCACTCATGGTCGGTTTGAGGATAAAAAATTTCCAAAACAAAAAAAACACTTCAACGCTGCTATAAAAAATTAAAATAATGATGCAACGCTGGAGTTTGGGCAGATTGAGCACAAACAACAGACGATGATTGGTGTTATAGATTTTTTGAACGACAGGATGCGCTGTGTTGTTGATCAGCCGATCCAACAACACCCGTGGAGAGTCCATCATGTCCATCCGTGAGTTTCATCATTGAACAAGACTAATATAGCTAAAAAAAACATCTGTGCAGCAATAAGATGACGGGTGGGTATCAGGGTCTGATCGGTGATGGTGCGGTCGATAAAGCGGTACCTTCACGGCGTGGATCGGCACCAGAGACCCATCCGGCTGCTGTTTTCCAAATAATCGCCAGTCCGCTGGTCATCTCTGAGCCTTTGATCTGATGCCCTGCATCGACAAATTGTTGTTGTTGCGCAGGGCTAAAGCGACCTTGCTCCAGCTCGGTGGCATCGTTACGGCGTAACACATGCGGTTCGTGGAGTACATCAACAACGGATGTGTTATTCATCAATCCCCAAGTGGCTTGTGCCACATAACCAATAATTTGACTGCCACCGGGTGAGCCGAGCACGCCTTGTACCGCAGTGCCATCACGATGAAACACCAATGTTGGGGTCATACTTGAGCGTGGTCGTTTGCCAGAGGCCACGCGATTGGCAACCAACTGACCTTGCTGGATCGGCACAAACGAGAAGTCGGTCAGTTGATTGTTGAGAAAAAATCCTAGCGATTCGACCCAGATTTGTGAGCCAAACGCACTTTCAATGGATAGGGTGATACTCGCGGCAGCTCCCCAACGATCCACCACACTGATGTGGGTGGTGTTGGGTGCATCAATACCGATACCAGATGGCGCTTGAGTGTCTAGGCCAGCACTGACCTGATTGAGTCGTGTCCCAAGCGCGAGCGTTTGCCGTTTGGCAAGGTAGTCTGGTGCAAGTAGCGCAGCGGTAGGGACGTAGACCTGATCAGGATCAGCCACATAAGCATCTCGATCAGCAAACGCCAACCGCTCAGCATTGGTCAGCCGTGTGTAATTTGTCATCACATTGTCCGTATATTGTCCATCTAGCATCTGGAGGGTTTGCAATAGTGCAATCCCACCAGATGACGAGGGTGGCATGCTACACACGCGATATAGGCTGAGCGTGACACACATATTTGGACGCGTTTGGATCTGGTATGCCGCCAGATCTTCAAGGCTTAAATCTCCACCAGCCTGTCTTGTTGCCGTGACGATGGCTTGTGCTATATCACCTTGATAAAAGTGTGAAGCATCTTGGGCAAGACGCTGTAAGGTACGTGCATAAGCTGGATTTTGTAGGGTTGAACCGACGGCCAATGCTTGCTGCTGGGGATAAAAATATGAAGCAGCATTTGAGTTGCGTAAGGAATCATCGACGCTTAATAAACGATTGAGACGTGGACTGACCGCAAAACCACGCTGTGCTTGCGCAATAGCCGGCTGAAAGCTTGCAGGCCATGCGCGTTTGCCAAAACGCTGATGCAGCCCTCGCATCAGACGTACCATGCTCGGTGTGCCCACCGATAATCCCGACGTGACGGCTTGGCGAAAGGGCAAAGGTTGACCGTGTTGATCCAAAAACCGCTGAGCGCTTGCAAGCTTGGGAGCAGTTTCTCGTCCATCTAGGCTATACAGTTGTTTGCCATCAAAATACAGCGCATAGCCACCACCGCCCAATCCCGACGATTGCGGTTCGACCAAGCCGAGCATCCATGCGGCAGCCAGCGCACCATCGGCGGCACTGCCACCTTGAGCCAGTAGACGCTGACAGGCTTGGGTCGCCAGCGGATTGGCGGTGACACATACCCCAGCCGACAGCGGACTGGTCAACGTGGGTTTGGCTTGCCAACCACTGGCTTGCTCAGGCGCAGGAGGGACAGGCTGTGCCACACAGACCGCCGCCATCCATCCCATACTGATCGCAATCAACCGGTAGATCATGTGTTTAAGCCTCAAATGCCATCGTGTGCTTGTACGTTGCGTACGTTTTTTCAGCAAAACAGGGCGGTTTTGCCCAATAGGTACGCATTTGTACCATGTCGTTGGTGAGTTTTGTCTGAAGGATAGGTGCATCTCGGCAACGGGATGGCTATAATCGCGCTTTGCCGCATCGAGCCCGACTAAGTCCATGCTATACGCGCTGACCCGTCCAGCCCTGTTTGCCCTTGATCCTGAACGCGCCCATGGCGTCACCCTCTCCTCGTTGGAGTTGGCGTATCGTTCGGGGTTATTGTCGCGTCTTTATCCCAAATTGCATCAACCTGTCGAGTGTATGGGTATTGCCTTTGACAATCCTGTTGGATTGGCCGCAGGACTCGACAAAAATGGCGATCATATTGACGCATTGGCCGCATTGGGTTTTGGCTCGATTGAAATTGGCACGATTACCCCACGCCCACAAGCGGGCAATCCTAAGCCTCGCCTGTTTCGTTTGCCTGCTGCCCACGCGATCATCAATCGGATGGGATTCAACAACGACGGCGTGGATAAACTGGTTGAGAATGTCAGCCGTGCGCAATACAAAGGCGTGCTGGGCATCAATATTGGCAAAAATTTTGACACCCCCGTCGAAAAAGCCACTGACGATTATTTGATTTGCCTTGAAAAAGTGTATGCACACGCGTCGTATGTGACCGTCAATATTTCTTCACCCAATACCAAAGGGCTGCGTGACTTGCAAAGCGGCGATGCCTTGAGTCAATTGCTGCATGCGCTGAAAAATCGCCAAGCCCAGCTCGCCACCACTCACCGTCATTATGTGCCGTTGGTGCTCAAAGTCGCTCCGGATCTTGATGAAGACGCGATTGCCTTTATCAGTGAGCAATTGGTGCGTTTTGAAATAGATGGCTTGATCACCACCAACACCACCTTATCGCGTGAAGGCGTCGATGGCTTGCCACATGGTCAAGAAACCGGTGGCTTGTCGGGGCAGCCCGTATTTGAAAAAAGCACTCAAGTGCTTGAGCAATTCGCCATGTATTTGCAAGGTCAAATCCCCCTGATTGGGGTCGGTGGCATTTTGCAGGGCAGTGATGCCAAAGCCAAAATCGACGCAGGGGCGAGTTTGGTACAAGTCTACAGCGGCTTGATTTATCGCGGCCCTGACCTGATTAATGATTGTGTTCGTGCGTTGCAGCCCTCCCCATGAGTGGCCTTGATCTGCTCATCTTGGGCATATTGAGTTTTCATGCGTGGCGTGGCTTTCAAAAAGGGCTACTCGGTTCGGTGGTCAGTCTCGCCGGATGGTTTGTGGCCTTGTATGTTGGCTCCAAGGGTGCAGCAAGCTTGGCACCGGTGTTTGTGGGTGTCACGGCTGACCCTGCCTTACAAACTGTCGTCGCGTTTGCCGTATTGGTGTTACTTGTGCTCGTCACCTTGTGGGGAGCGGTACAGATTTTGCGTAGTGTACTCAAAGCCGTGTCATTGGGCTTTGTGGAGCAGTTGGCAGGTGCAGCCTTTGGCATGGCCAAAGGGTTGCTGGTGATGTTGATCATCATCAGTGTGATTGGCCCGTGGGCGCAACAATCACCGACATGGCAACACTCCACCTTAGCACCGGCCTTGATGCCTTACGCACCACTTGCCATGCAAGTGTCGAAGCAGGTTGCCGAGCAGGCATGGGATCAGGTGAAAACTGATGCCAAACCCTAGTTGTTTTGTGTTTACCAAGCTAAAAGCGAGGTCGTTATGTGTGGAATCGTAGGCATTGCCGGTCGTTCTCCTGTCAATCAGATGCTGTACGATGCCTTAACCATGCTGCAACATCGCGGCCAAGATGCGGCGGGGATTGTCACTTGCCAAGATGGTCGTCTGTTTTTGCGTAAAGAAAACGGCATGGTACGGGATGTATTCCATACCCGCCATATGATGCGCTTGGCCGGTGAATTTGGCATTGGTCATGTGCGTTATCCCACCGCAGGCAGCTCAAGCTCGGCGGAAGCACAGCCGTTTTACGTCAATTCACCGTATGGCATCACCTTGGCGCACAACGGCAACTTGACCAACGCTGATGAAATTTCGGCAACGCTGTTTAAGACCGATTTGCGCCATATCAACACCGATTCCGACTCGGAGGTGTTGCTCAACGTGTTTGCTCATGAGCTGCAAGCACTGGGCAAAGAAACCCCCTCAGAAGACGATATTTTTGCAGCAGTGACCGAAGTCCATAAGCGCTGTAAGGGTGCTTATGCGGTGGTGGCGATGATCACTGGTTATGGCTTGCTGGGCTTTCGGGATATTCATGGCATTCGCCCATTGTTGTACGGTGAGCGTCCTGCCGACGACGGCGGCATCGAATATATGATTGCCTCCGAATCTGTCGCATTGACCTCACTGGGCTTCAAAGTGGTGCGTGATGTTCGTCCGGGTGAGACGATTTTTATCAATGCCGACGGCGAGTTGTTTACCCGTATGTGTACGGATAAGCCCAGCTACACCCCGTGTATTTTTGAATACGTCTATTTTGCCCGTCCTGATTCCACCATGGATGGCATTTCGGTGTACAAATCACGCCTGCGCATGGGCGAGAAATTGGCGCAGAAAATTCTGCGTGAGTGGGGCGATGATCACCAGATTGATGTGGTGATTCCGATCCCAGACACCAGCCGCACCGCAGCACTGGAGCTGGCGAACCAACTCGGTGTGAAATACCGCGAAGGCTTTATGAAGAACCGTTATATCGGTCGTACCTTCATTATGCCCGGTCAGCAGCAGCGCAAAAAATCCGTACGTCAAAAACTCAATCCAGTTGAGCTTGAGTTTAAAGACAAAAACGTATTGCTGGTCGATGACTCGATTGTGCGCGGTACCACCTGCCATGAAATCATCCAAATGGCACGCGAAGCGGGTGCAACCCAAGTGTTTTTTGCGTCGGCTGCACCACCAGTCAAATTCCCCAATGTGTATGGCATTGATATGCCTGCCAAGAGTGAGTTGATTGCGTCAGGGCATAGCGTGGAAGAAGTCCGTCAGATCATTGGTGCAGATCGTTTGATTTATCAAGATTTGCAAGATCTGATTGAAGCGGCGCGTGAGGGAAATCCTGAGATTGAGCGTTTTGATTGTGCGGTATTCGATGGCAACTATGTGACCGGCGATATCGACGAAGCATACTTGCAGCACCTCGAAGATCGCCGCAACGATAAAGCCAAAGGCAAAAGCAACCAGACGCTTGAAGTGATCACCGACAATACCCCTGTCGATATGACTGGCGTCAAAGCGGAAGCTTAAGCGTTATCTTCCAAAAGGCCGCTCAGATGAGCGTAATGCCAGTCAGTTAAGCGGTTGCTCTTGCTCTTTGCAGGGACGCTGAGCGCA
>CALFYA010000340.1 GCA_937952925.1 uncultured Moraxellaceae bacterium | reverse complement strand
GCCCCTGACGCTCGGAACTGGTCGTGAGCAACATTTCTTGGATGATATCCGGCAAGGTGGCCGCGGTAGATTCCACAGCGCCGGTCAGCGGATAACAGCCCAAGGTACGGAAACGCACCGATTTCATTTCAGGCACTTCACCATCGTTCAGCGGCATCCGGTCATCATCAACCATAATCATGGTGCCATTACGATGTACCACAGGACGCTCGGCAGCAAAATACAGCGGGACAATCGGAATCTGTTCCAAAAAGATGTACTGCCAAATATCGAGTTCAGTCCAGTTCGACAATGGGAACACCCGAATGCTCTCGCCTTTATTGACTTTGCCGTTGTAGATATTCCACAACTCAGGGCGTTGGTTTTTGGGATCCCAACGGTGTTTGCTGTCACGGAACGAATACACCCGCTCTTTGGCACGCGATTTTTCTTCATCACGACGTGCACCGCCAAACGCAGCATCAAAACCGTATTTGTCGAGGGCTTGCTTCAAGCCTTGGGTTTTCATCACATCGGTATGCACCGCACTGCCGTGGGTGAATGGGTTGATGCCCTGCGCCACCCCTTCAGGGTTTTGGTGGGTGATCAACTCCAGACCAAGCTTACTGACCATCTCATCACGGAAACGATACATGTCTTGGAATTTCCAGCCGGTATCCACATGCATCAGTGGAAATGGCGGCTTACCAGGATAAAATGCTTTCATGGCGAGGTGCAGCATGACGGCAGAGTCCTTGCCAATCGAGTACAACATGACTGGATTGTCAAATTCTGCGGCTACTTCGCGGATAATATGAATACTTTCAGCCTCAAGTTGCTTGAGGTGGGTCAGTCTTGCCTCATTCATTCGGGTCTGGCCAAAGCTTGCTGATGAAAACGTCGCACTATAGCATTGTTTGATGGGCAATATCGGCAAAAGGCTTTTGACGTTTTTTGAATATGCTTATCAGTAAAAATGAAAAGCAAAGCGTTTTTTATGCCAAAGACCTGCAATACGCCATTTGTTTACATGTTTTGTGAGCTTGTTTACAGGGTCACGATAGTATCAGCTCAAAATTTCGCGCAAAATCAAACCATCTTTGCGTTTTGACCTTGAGAAAAACGGTATGTTTCGTCGCTCCTTGCTGTCACTGCTGTGCTTGGTGACTTATAGCCATGCTCAACCTGATCCCAATAACGTCTCGCCCCAAGCCATCCAAAGTGCAGATCGCCTCTCTGATGCGCAAGCGGCGGCGCTGATGAATGAAGCCGCCGAGGTGTCCTCTAGTACAGATCAACCCCTCACGCTTGGCGATCCCAATAGCATGCCACCCGTCAATGCAGGGACAGGAACCACTACGCCACCAGCGAGCACTGTACCACCAGCTCCACCGGTGGGTGAATGGGGTGCTGATCTGATTAATCAGGCCGAATGGACGCAAGATATGGGCAAAGGACAATTTCCGGTGTATGCCAAAGCGCAGATTTTGCTTGATCGTGGTCATTCCTCACCGGGTGTGATTGATGGCACATCCGGTCGCAATATGCTCAAAGCCATTTCCGCCTTTGAATACATGCAAGGGTTACCCGTTGATGGTGTGCTCGATGCCGAGGTGTGGGCACGTCTCAAACAATTTGATACCACCCCTGTGATGCACACCTACACGCTCACTGAGGAGGATATCAAAGGGCCTTATGCCAAAACGATTCCACACGACTATGCCGAACAAGCCAAGATGAAGGGGCTGTATTACACCTCGGTGGTCGAAATGCTCGGCGAACGCTTCCATATGGATGAGGGCTTTATCCGTGCACTCAATCCCAACAAAGACTTCAATAAAGTGGGTGAACAAATTGTATTGGCCGATCCCGGCGCTGCGGACACTCGCCCACTATCTTTATTGATTGCTCATAAAGGCGCAAGTCAGCTGTATGGTTTTGATGAAAATAACAAAATGATTGTGGCGTTTCCCGCCACCATTGGCAGTAATGACACGCCATCGCCCAGTGGCACCGTGAAAATCCGTGCGATTGCCGCCAAACCGTGGTACGGCTATAACCCCAAAAACTTTATCCAAGGCAAAAACCTGAAGCCTTTATCGTTGCCACCCGGCCCCAACAATCCGGTCGGCACCATGTGGATTGCGCTCTCCAAGCCCTCTTATGGGATTCATGGTACCCCACAACCGGCTCGCATCGACAAAACCCGCTCACATGGCTGTGTACGTCTGACCAACTGGGATGCCGAATCTCTCGCCCCACGGATCAAACCGGGTATCCCCGTACAATTCCGTTAAACGCGCATAAAAAACCGCCAGACTGATCTGGCGGTTTTTTGATGAGGAGGTTTAGGCGTCTACTTTTTCAGCCTGAACCGCTTCCACTTTGGGCGTATAACCAAACTTGGCATACAAACGCTCACGCGCTGCGGGGTGCATATTGATGCGGCTCATGTCGCCTTTGTAGTGATCGACCACCCGTTGATCCATCAGCTTGTACCACCATGCCGGAATGATGGCCGGCAGCAGCAAGGATGCATAGCCAGCGGGCAGCTGTGGCACATCTTCAAAATGACGCAAGGCTTGGAACGCACGGGTTGGATAGGCGTGGTGATCGGAGTGCCGCTGCAACTGATACAAAAACAGATTGGTGACCATGCTGTTGTTGTTCCAGCTATGCTCAGGCATGGTGCGCTCATACTGACCATTCGGCAGTTTTTGACGCTGCAAACCATAGTGCTCAAGGTAGTTGATCACTTCAAACAAGGTAAAACCATACACGGCTTGGGTGGCCAAATATGGAATCACCCGACGACCAAACACCGCAATCATCGCCCCATGAAATGCGGCACTCATTGCCCAGCCTTGGATCAGCTCGTTTTGTACCGACCAAAACGGTAAGCCTTTGCGTGCCAAACGACGGGTTTCAATCTCAATGGCGGATTTGAAGCTGCCCACTACGGTGCGCGGCCAAAATTGCCAGAAGCTCTCGCCCATTTGCGACGATGCAGGATCTTCAGGGGTGGCAACACGGCGGTGGTGACCGTAAGGGTGCTCAATCCGAAAATGCACATAGCCAGTGGGCAACAAGGCCAAATGCGACATGTAGTGATAAATTTTTTCCGATTTGTGGCTCAGTTCATGCGCGGTATTGAGCGCAATCCCGTTGACCGCACCAATTGACATGCCCAACACAATTTGATCAATAAAGGGCGTGCCTTTGCGGCTGGCCGCATACGCGCCAATAATGGTGGCAAGGTACTGCGAGGGGATATAGGCCTTGACGATACGCATATAGTACGGATCGTTTTCAAGCTGTTTAATCGCGTCTTCGGGATGGTTTTCGCCATCTGGCCCCACGATTTTATCAATTGCTGGAATCACCGCGTGCAGCATGATCGGGCCGAGCGCACTCATCCAACGCATCTTCTTCGGTGCAATCGCATACGCCGACGCCGCTGCCAAACCAATTGCCGGTAACGCTGGACTCAGCAGCCATTTATAGCGTTTTTTGTCTTTAAAGGGCGTGGGTTGCTGTTGCAGCAGATCAATTGGCGTGTTGGCGTTCATGGCGGAACCTGCATCAAACTTCAAGATATGACTGATTATTCAGTTCTTTACCCTGTCATGAACAGCAGTTATCCTCCAAAAAAGCTATGTCAAACGCCAATTTGATAGATTTTGTCCAACAAAATCAACACCAATTTTGTCAGATCATTCCTTTTTTTATCATTTTAGGCCATAGGCATTCCGCTATGAAAGCGCAAGGTTTGATCGGGGGATTCAATCAATTCGCGCTCGACTTCACGGAAAAATGCCACTCGCTCATCAATCGGCGCTTGGGCAATCTGCTCAGCAAGGGTGAGATAATCGATAAAATGCCGTGATTCAGATTTGAGCAAATAGCGATAAAACTTCGCCAATTCTTCTTCCACAAATGGCGCAAGCGCAGCAAAGCGTTCACACGAACGCGCTTCGACAAACGCCCCCACAATCAACACATCGACGAGTGCAGCAGGTTCATGGCTACGAATATGCTGGCGTAAACCTTGTGCATAACGCCCTGCGGGGACTGCCACCCATGCCTGATCTCTGGCTTGCATGATCTCCAGCACTTGCTCGTAATGCAGCATTTCTTCGCGCACCAGCTGTGACAGCTTCACCTGCAAGTCGGTATAAAAACCATAGCGAAACATCAGATTAATCGCTGTGCTGGCAGCTTTTTTTTCACAATTGGCATGATCTTGGATGATCAGTGGCAAATCTTGTACCGCAGCATCAATCCATGCTTGTGGCGTGTGGCAACCCAAAAACGCATGGATAGGTGCAAGCAATTCGGCAAAAGCAGTCATCGGGTGATCTCGGTACATATCAGCAGGCGCTATTGTAAAAAAAAACACCACAAAATACAGGTCAAATCGAGATGACGCGCTCGGTTAAGCACGTTTAGCCCAATTTGGTGTATGGTTAAACCGAAGTGTATTGATCAGGACGGTCATCGATGAGCAAAACAATTGTGATGATCCACGGGATGTGTGGTGGCGGTTGGTATTGGCGTGAGTATCAACAGTTTTTTGAAGCTGCGGGCTATCAATGTCTTGCACCGTACTTGCCTTATCACGAGGTTGATCCGAATACTGAGCCGCATCCAGCACTCGGTGAGATGAGCTTGCTCGATTATGCCAATGCGCTAGAAGCATTGATCCGCACCCTACCAGAAAAGCCAATTTTGATGGGGCATTCGATGGGTGGATTACTCACTCAAATCCTTGCCGCACGGCAGCTTGCCGATGCGGTGGTGCTGATTACCCCTGCCTCGCCAGCGGGGATTTTGGCGCTCAAACCTTCGGTGGTCAAAAGCTTTTTGCCTGTACTGACCCGTTGGAATTTTTGGAAAAAACCCTTCAAGCTCGACTATGACACGGTCGAATACGCCATGTTGCATCGAGTGCCTGAGTCACAGCGTCGTGGCTTATTTGACCGGATGGTGCATGAATCAGGTCATGCCGCATTCGAGATTGGCTATTGGCTGTTTGATAGCAAAAATGCATCCAAAGTCAACGCTGAAGACGTCACATGCCCAATGTTGGTAATTGGTGCCGCAGAAGATCGGATTACGCCTGCATCGGTGGTGCGTCAAGTGGCACGCAAATATCCGCAGGCACAGTACCGCGAATATGATCAACATGCGCATTGGATTATTGGCGAACCGAATTGGGAACGTGTGGCAGGCGAGACTTTGGCTTGGGTGAACGCTCTTCATTAAGCTGTAGATCGGAGTCCACGATCTGGACTCCCCACTGACTTACAAGCCAACAGCAGCGCGTGCGGTACGCATCGCACTCAGCATGTCTTTGACCACCGTTTCAAGCCCTACAAAGACACTATCGGCAATCAACGCATGACCAATATTCAGCTCATGCATGGCTTTGATCTGAGCAATCGGCGCGACGTTGTCGAGGTTCAGGCCATGCCCTGCGTTGACAATCAAACGACCTGATGCATAGTCGGCAGCGTCAATGATTCTCTTGAGTTCATGTTGCTGCTCATCGCCATGCGCCTCAGCGTATGCACCGGTGTGCAACTCAATCACCGGCGCACCACAGGCGATGGCGGCATCAATCTGACGTGGATCAGGATCAATAAACAAAGACACTTCACAACCGGCTGCACTCAAGCGCCGAGTGGCTTCACGAATCCGCTCGATTTGCCCTGCCACATCTAGACCACCTTCAGTGGTTAGCTCTTCGCGCTTTTCGGGCACCAAACACACATGTTGTGGACGGATCTGCTCGGCAAAGTCGAGCATAAAATCAGTCACGGCAATCTCAAGATTCATCCGTGTTTTGAGCAGTGGACGCATGCGTACCACGTCGGCATCTTGGATATGGCGGCGATCTTCGCGCAAATGTAAGGTAATCCCATCCGCACCGGCTTCTTCACACACCAACGCCGCCCGCACCGGATCGGGATACACGGTTCCGCGTGCCTGTCTTAGGGTGGCAACGTGGTCAATATTGACCCCCAACAAAAGGCTCATCATGCCTCTCCTGCTGATGTTTGGATAAAACGATTCTGGCTTTGCCACAGCTCGCGACTGCGTAGCGGCTGATCACCACACAACTGCTGGATGATCACGCGATGCACACGGGTGAGCAGACCTAAATGCGCTGCTGACCACTGATCCATCTCGGTGTTATACGATTGCAACACGCTACCCGCATCCCCTGTCGCGCTATGCTCAAAACCTACGCCAGCGCGATAACGATAATTGGCATCAGGCACGATCAACTGCCCATCGGCATCGAGATCAAAGCGTGGTGTATAGCCTAGCGTGTCTAATAGCACTTGTTCAAAGCGACGCAGAATCAACAACAATTCGCGCTTGGCCTGCACCGCATCGGTTTGGCGACCAAACGCCATCAACGACTCTAATGCCCAACCGTAGGTGGCAAATAGCTCTGGACAGCTTTCTTCAAGCGGCAATAGGCGCACCAGCAACTCATTGAGGTAAAACCCTGCAAATAGTGCCTGCCCCGTCAAGGTGTAGACACTGCCCGCTTGCTCGATTTTGGCAAAGGTTTTCAGGCTGGTTTTGCCCGACGCATACAACAGCGCAGGTTGATACAGCGGTGGCAAGTGCTGGCGTGCCACCCCATCAATCCGACCCGATTCGAGTGAAAAAAAATGCACCAAGCGGCTTTTTTCACGATAAGCACGTTGGTGCAAGACGTAGCCATGCAACAGTTGCTGGCGCATCATGGGGGTCATCCTACAGCGGGTTAGACGTCCCCGTATCCCAAGCTTTTGAGCGCACGCTCGTCGTCTGACCAGCCGCCTTTCACCTTGACCCACAAGGTCAACATGATTTTTTGCTCAAACATCTTTTCCATATCGACACGGGCTTCCATGCCTATTTTCTTGAGTTTGGCGCCTTTGTCACCAATCACAATCGCCTTTTGCCCTTGTCGCTCGACAAAGATTGTCGCATCAATAAAGGTACACGGCGGTTTGATCCGACCGGTCTTCGGATTGATTTCGGCTTCTTCGGTACGGAAGGTTTCGATCTGTACGGTCAAATCATAGGGCAGCTCTTCGCCAAGCTGACGCATGATTTTTTCGCGGATGATTTCACTCGCCAAAAAACGCTCGGAGCGATCGGTGACTTGATCGAGGGCATACATCGGTGGTGCATACGGCAAATGCTGCGCAATCACCTCATGCAAATGATCCAGATTTGCCCCACGCAACGCCGACACCGGCACAACCGCACTAAAATTCATCAGTGCTGATAGCTTTTCAATTTGTGGCAACACATCGGCTTTGCTGTCTAAGGTGTCGAGTTTGTTGATCACCAAAATGACTGGCATATCCGCAAACTTCAGCTTTTCGAGTACCAATTCGTCATCGGGTACCCATTTGAGCGCATCCACCACAAACAACACCACATTGACATCACGCAGCGCCGACACAGCCGCTTTGTTCATCATCTTGTTGATGGCACGCACTTCTTTTTTGTGCATACCCGGTGTATCGACATACACCGCTTGTACATTGTCGCGGGTATCAATCCCGACGATTTTGTGCCGTGTGGTCTGTGGTTTACGCGACGTGATCGACAGCTTTTGACCAATCAAATGATTCATCAAGGTGGATTTGCCGACGTTCGGACGACCGACAATCGCCACAAAACCGCAGCGAAAATCGCTACCGGCTTGCGGACTATCGGCAAAGAAATTACTGATCAAATCGTTGTTTGATGAATCAGGGCTATCAGTCATACAGGAGAAGTTTCCAAGCGTTTTAACACGTCACTCGCTGCCGACTGTTCGGCATTGCGGCGACTTGTACCTTGCCCAAGCGTGGGCGGTACACCAATTACACGACATTCTACCGTAAAGTGCTGATGGGGTGCTTCCCCTTTTACCTCCACCAACACATATTCGGGTAAAGGCTGTTTGCGGCCTTGTAGCCATTCTTGCAAACGGGTTTTGGGATCTTTGAGCGCATCTGTGGGTGCCAGATCATGTAAATACGGCGCGTACCACTTGAGCACCAAGGGACGGATTTTTTCGAGATCACCGCAGTCTAGATACATCGCGCCAATCAGTGCCTCGACCACATCCGCCAAAATAGATTCACGGTGATGCCCACCGCTTTTCATCTCGCCGCTCGACAAAATCAAACTTGTCCCAAGCTGTAAATCTCGCGCAATCGCCGCCAGCGACTCTTGACGCACCAGTGTTGCCCGCATACGGGTCAAGCGGCCTTCGTTTTCTTGGGGAAACCGCTCATACAACTCACGCGCAATCATCGCCCCCAAAAACGCATCGCCCAAAAACTCAAGCCGTTCGTAGTTGTTACGCTGGCTGAGTGAGCGATGGGTCAAGGCTTGTTTGAGCAACGCAGGTTGGGTGAACTGATAGCCCAACCGACGTTCAAGGCGTGGGTCAATCACTGCCACCGGCCTGTACCGCTTTTTGATCAAAGGTTTTTTCAAAATGGATGACTAAATCAATATTGGAAATAAAAGGCTTACGTATTTCATATTTTTTGTTTACTTTTACACCATCATCCATGGCAATCGTCAACAGTTCTTTGACTTTGACATTTTGCATCCCATTCAACTCCAATTGCTTTTCAATGCTACGCTCAAGCTCATTGTAGCTGTCGGTATTTTTTGCCACCCTCAGACGCTCCTCAATCACTTTATTGATCGTGAGATCGTCTAGATAGGCAGGTCCTGCCACAACCCCAAATTGCACAATAATGGCGAGCATGGAGATAATCGACAAGACTCCCCAATATGACATTCCTGCCTGACGTTGTAAGCTGTGCATAGGATTCCCCTCCGTTATGCTGATCCTTCAGATCATGCTCAAAGCCTTCA
>CALFYA010000339.1 GCA_937952925.1 uncultured Moraxellaceae bacterium | reverse complement strand
CCGGACGCTCAGGCTCTGGCAAAAGCTCTGCACTGCACATGCTCGAAGATTTGGGTTATTACTGCATCGACAATCTCCCCTTGTCGTTGTTGCCCGATATCGTGTCGCGACTTGATCGGGAAAATAATCTCGATATGTTGGCCTTGGGCGTCGATGTGCGCACGCCGCGTTCAGACTTGATGCAGTTTGAAGACATTCTTGAGCAACTGCGTAAGTACGGCGAACCCGAAATTTTATTCCTCAATGCGCGTGACGACGTGTTGTTGGCACGGTTTGCCTCTACACGCCGTCGTCATCCGCTCACCGACCGCTATAGCACGCTCGCCGAAGCACTCCATGCCGAAGAGTCCTTGCTCGCAGGAATCGCCCGTCACGCCACCTTGACCCTTGATACCAGTAGCCTCAATATCCACGAGCTACAGCATACCTTGTCGGTCAAAATGGGGCAGGGCGACCGGATGATTCTGATTTTGGAGTCTTTTGGTTACAAACGCGGCGTGCCGCTTGATGCTGACTTTGTGTTTGATGTGCGGCATTTGCCCAATCCACATTGGCAGCCTGAGCTGCGCGCACTCACCGGTATGGACGTAGAAGTCAAAGACTTCTTCGCACAGCACCCTACCGTCGATGATATGTATCAAGACATCTTACAGTTTTTGCAAAAATGGCTGCCTGTGTTTGCCGAAGGCCATCGCCACTATCTCACCGTGGCGATTGGTTGTACGGGTGGGCAGCACCGCTCAGTCTATTTGGTCAATAGACTCAGTGATGCCTTAAAGGCACAATGGCCGACCCAAACCTTACACCGTGAATTGAAGTATTGGTCATGATTGATACCACGCTTGATGTGATTAACAAACTCGGACTGCATGCGCGGGCAAGCGGTAAATTGATTGAAGTCACCACGCGTTATCGCTCGAGCATCAAGATCGGTCGAGGTGAACAATTGATTGATGCCAAAAACATCATGTTTTTATTGATGCTCGGTGCAGGCAAGGGCAGTACCTTGCGTTTAGTGGTCGATGGCGCAGACGAAGTCGAAGCAGCACAGGCTGTGCAAGACTTGTTTGCGGCTCGCTTTTATGAGGCTGAATAAATGGCACGCCAATCTCGCACCCAAAACGAATGGGAAGATCTCGAAGATCGTCCGAGTCGCACGGAGCAAAAAAAAGCCACCCAACGTATGCAAGCTTTGGGTGAGCAATTGGTGGCGCTGTCCATCAATCAAATCAAAAAGCTGCCCGTCAGTGAGTATCTGATTGATAGTTTGCTGCACATGAAAGAAATCACCTCCCATGAAGCACGCCGTCGCCAATCGCAATTGATTGGAAAGTTGCTGCGCCAAGAGGATGAGTCGGTGATTATTGCCGCACTGTCTCACCGACAATCACAACGTCAGCAAGCCCAACTTCAGCGTTGGATTACCCGTTTGGTTGAACAAGGTGATCCGGCCATCAACGATTTTGTTCGGCAGTATCCGGCAGCAGAGCGGCATACCTTGCGTCAATTTGTGTTGCGGGTGCAGCGCAGTATGGCACAAGCGGATCCTGTCGAGCAGCAAGAAAAGCATCAGCAAAATTTGCTGCACTATGTGCAACAAGTGGCGTTGTTGTCAGCAGAGTAGGTCTGCTGACACATTCGGCACACCCTAAACTGACAGAATCGGCGTAAAAGTGACAAAAAAAGTCACTTCTATGCCAAACCAAAAAACCTGAAATGTGATGGGTTTGGCACTTTAAAAAATAAAATCCAAATATTTTCATAAGCTTATTTTAAAAAAGTTGAAGTTGGCACAGGCTATGCAATATAACATACAGCACCGGCAGACACCGGACACCTGTTACCAAGGAGAGTTACATGAACGCACAAAAGGGTTTCACCCTCATTGAATTGATGATCGTTGTTGCCATTATCGGTATTCTGGCTGCAATCGCGATCCCTGCTTACCAAGATTACATCGCTCGTTCGCAAATGTCAGAAGCCATGAGCTTGACCAGCGGTCTGAAAACTTCGGTATACGAAGTATTCACCCAAGATGGGTCGTGTCCTACAAACGGTACCAATGGTATTGCTGCTGCCAACGCAATTAACGGTAGTTACGTAGCTAGCGTGACTGCTGCTGGTACTGGAAGTGCAACGGGTGGTTGTACTATCACTGCATTGATGAAAGCAACAGGTGTGTCAACTGGTATCAAAGGCAAAACCTTGACCTTGACCATGGTAACTACCGCAGCTGGTGGCTCTGCAACTTGGACTTGTACCTCAGATGCTGAGCAAAAATACCTGCCAAAATCATGTACTGGCGTGTAATTGAGGTTGAGCACTTCGTGTGACTAAGTGCTAAACTGAAATCTAAAAGGCCGCTAGTGACGTAAAAATTGCTAGTGGCCTTTTTGTTTGATGGATCGGACAAGAGCAGGAGCACTAAAAATGGCGAAAGGGTTTACACTGATTGAATTGATGATTGTGGTGGCAATTATTGGGATACTCAGTGCGGTTGCCATTCCAGCTTATCAAGATTTTATTGGCCGCGCTCAAGCATCGGAAGGTTTGACTTTAGCGACAGGGCTGAAGGGAGCCATCAGTGATTGGTACGGCCAGTCCGGAGAATGTCCCACGGTTGAAAAGCTAGGATTTTCTGATCCTACAGCGTTTAAAAGCCGTTATGTTGCTTCTATTAGCATCACTCCAAATGCTGGAGCACTTTGTGATGTGAACGTAATCTATGCCTCAACCAATATTTCTCAAGGACTGTCAGGTAAAAACCTCACCTTGTCTATGTTGGGTACGGTAGGCGGAAGTCAAGCAGGATCCACACAGTGGGAGTGTAAGTCGACAGATATTCTCCAAAAATACCTGCCAAAAAGCTGTGCTGGCATTTAACTATGTTTACCCAAGCGTCGGCATAAACTCTGCCAAGCGCTCCGACGTTTTACGCAAATTAAGACTCAGCAACGACGAAATCCCTTTTAAAATATTAATCCCAATCTCGGGATGCAAACGCAAAATCATTTCAAAGCCTTTACGCGTGAGTACCACCAAGCCAGTAGGGCCGCTGGCACGCACTGATGCAGAGCGGGTGAGACGATCAATCAAGGCCATTTCCCCAATCGATGCACCCTTGGTGAGTTGTGCGAGCACGACCGGTTGATCATTCTGATTGATCTTGATCACTTCGAGCATGCCATGAATGACAAAGCAAACATAGTCGCCTTTTTCGCCTTCTTTAAAGACAAATTCACCCGGATTAATAGTGTTAAAAAACATATATTTTTCGATGATTTGCAGTTCATTAGGGGACAGATAAGCAAAAATAGCTACTGAACTCAAATGTTGAGAAAGTTGATCAGCCATGAATCAAGTCCTTGGTCAAAGCAGTCGAAAGCGGCAAGTGCCGATGTTCCATCAAAGGCATTGCATGTCGTTGGGCGACTTGAGCCTCCCGATCATAGCATGCAATTTTCACATCGAAACCCCCTTCTGTAGACTCTGCGAGAATAGTGCCAACTGCGTCAACAATTATGCTGTGTCCCCACGTTTGTCGGGTGCCGTGCCAGCCTTGTTGAGCGGCACCAATCAGTAAACACTGCGTATCAACAGCGCGCGCGCGGGTTAGCAGCTGCCAATGCCGTTGCCCCGTGGTATGGGTAAATGCCGAAGGAGCGGTGAGCATGTCGGCACCCTGCTGACGT
>CALFYA010000338.1 GCA_937952925.1 uncultured Moraxellaceae bacterium | reverse complement strand
TTCATCTTCAGTTTCGCCCAAGCCCACCATCAAACCGCATTTGGTGGGTACATCAGGGCACACCGCTTTAAAGGTTTTGAGCAAATTGAGCGAGTGCTGATAGTCCGAACCCGGCCGCATGGCTTTGTATAAGCGTGGCACGGTTTCGATGTTGTGGTTAAACACATCGGGCGGGCATTCGCTCATGATGCGCAGGGCAATATCCATCCGACCGCGAAAATCCGGCACGAGGATTTCGAGCAAGGTGTTGGGGCTGGTTTTGCGCGTTTCTTGGATGCAATCGACAAAGTGCTGTGCGCCGCCATCAAGCAGGTCATCCCGATCTACCGAGGTGATCACCGCATATTTGAGGCCAAGTCCTGCAATGGTCTCAGCCATATGACGTGGCTCATCGGGATCAAGCGCATTGGGTCGGCCATGCGCCACATCACAAAATGGACAACGACGCGTACAAATATCACCCATGATCATAAAGGTGGCGGTGCCACCACCAAAGCATTCGGGCAGGTTGGGGCAGGCGGCTTCCTCACACACCGTATGCAGCTTTTGGGCGCGTAAGGTGTCTTTGATGCGCTGCACTTCGGCAGGCGCACTCATTTTGACCCGAATCCAATCGGGTTTTTTGGGAATCTCAACGGTGGGAATAATCTTGACCGGAATCCGCGCCATTTTGTCGGCACCGCGCAGCTTTTCGCCTTGGACGGGTTTGCGGGGAGTCTGTGGAGTGGTCATGACCTTACCTACATACATCAAGTTGAAGCCTGATTATAGGAAGATTTGCAGGCCAAGCGCGTAGGACGATAGTCGGTATTTGGAAAAAAAATAGCAAAACACGGATGGCCTGTGCGCAAGCCATCCGTGAGAGAGGATCAATACCCTGAAATATCCAACAGCGCATTGCGAACGGTGATGCTCTGCACAGGACTCACATAAGTGGCTTGATCAATTGGTGATGAATAGGTCAGTTGTAGCGCCTGATTGTTGAGGGTGATTTTGGCGGCTGACGCATCCACACTGATTCCCCCACAGGTATTTGCTGTTTTTTCGTCACACACATAATTCGAGACTTTTTGGGTGTCGTGATTGAACAGCTGCAACGTCGCATGACGAACCGTATTGTTTTTGGTGACCACTCGCCAGATCACGGACGGCTTGATGGAGTCAAGACGATCGGCAGGGTCATCGATGCGAGAGCCAATCGCTGTATAGACGATGTCATCATCTTCCAAGCCGATCCATGTGGCTTGGAGGATAGTGTTTTGCAGTGACGGATTTTCAAGATGGGGTGCTGCAAAAAACAAACCATTGGGTTCAAGCACCATCACAGCATCCACGCCATCAAATAAGGTTTGCCCTTGTTGATCAACAAATTTGGCGCGGTCAAATTTGAACTGAAAGCTGCCATTGACTTGTGGATTGATACGACAGCCCGCTACACAATTGCCCACTTGCGTGGTTTTGTTGTTGGATAAAAAGATAGAGGTTTGGTTATCAGCATTGCTGACAGTACTGAGGGTAAAGTCTGGGGTGAGGTAAGCAAAAAATTGATTGGTGCTGATTTTATACAGCATATTGACTGGGGTTTGGGTGGTGTTGTTGATCCGTAGACTGCCTGTCCACGTCTGTGGCAAAAATCGTGGACTGGTGGGAATTTTGCTCGAAGAGCCGGTCACATCGCCATTGAGGGTGAGCGTAGTCGCTGTGGGCGCACTCACGACCGATGGTGTGGCAAGTGTGGGAGCGTTGGTTTGAGCGGCTTGATCAGAAAACCCGTCAAGGCCGTTGATGTTGGCTTGTAAATAAGCTGAGAAGATTGGCTTGAGAGTCAAGGGTTGTTGTTTGAGCGAGAGGCTGACCTTCGATTGTAAATTGCTACCACGCGTCAAGCTGACCGCATCACAAGGGGCGCATTCATAGTAGTGGCCTTGTGTTCCTTTGGGACGATAGCCAATCCGCACGATTTTTTGCTGAATTTCATCATAGCTGACCGACAGGATATCGCCACCACTGACCTGTTGGTTTTGTTTGGCAAAAAAACTATAAATCGTTGTGTGGATGTCATGGCCTTGGTGACTGATGCTAAAACCATCCGCATCAGGCTGGAATGTGCTGGGTGTTTGACTCGCCGGTGTGACGATGACGCGGCCTTGGCTTTGTACTGGGGCAGGCGTTGGGGTTGGCGTCGGTGTTGCTGCGGGTGTCCCGCTAGAGCCACCCCCACCGCCACAAGCACTGAGTAATGCGGTCAAGCACAGTAGACTGGTGGCATTCAGTTTTGAATTCATCATCATATTCACAAGTGATTATTGGGTCAGCTAGTGTAGGGTGTTTGTGGGTGGCGTACAGATCTATCCTGCGGTTTCATACAAAAATCACAAAAAAGGGCGCAATATGCGCCCTTCGATGTGGATAAAGACTTATTTTTCAACAAACGCCCGTTCAATCACATAATCACCGGGGTCGCCCATGCGTGCGGAGATGACCAAGCCATGCTGATCGAGCAGGGCGGCGGAGTCGTCGAGCATGCTGGGGCTACCACAAATCATGGCGCGATCCACTTCACGATCAAAACGCGGCAATCCAATATCTTCAAACAATTTGCCATTGGTGATCAAGTCAGTCAGACGGCCTTGATTGCGGAATTCTTCGCGGGTCACAGTGGGGTAGTAGATCAGCTTGTCTTTGACCAACTCGGCAAAAATCTCATCGTTGGGCAAGACGTTTTCGATCAAGTCCTGATAAGCCAGTTCGTTGACATAGCGCACGCCATGAATCAAGACAACTTTTTCAAAACGCTCATAGGTTTCAGGATCGCGGATCAACGACAAAAACGGCGCAAGACCAGTGCCAGTTGACAGCATATACAAGTGACGACCAGGCAGCAGATCATCGAGTACCAAAGTGCCAGTGGGCTTTTTGCTGACCAACAGCTCATCGCCGACTTGGATTTTTTGCAAAATCGAGGTCAGTGGACCATCTTGTACTTTGATGGAGAAAAATTCGAGTTGGTCTTCGTAGTTGGCGCTGGCAATCGAGTAGGCGCGCATCAATGGGCGACCGTTCACTTCAAGGCCAATCATCACGAACTGACCGTTTTTAAAACGCAAGCCCGGATCGCGGGTGCATTTGAAGCTAAACAGGGTGTCGTTCCAGTGGTGGACTTCGGTGATGCGCTCTTTATTGAAGGCTGCCATGAAGCTCTCGCGGATGTGAAAAAATCAGGTGGCTATTCTAACCGAATCTGATCAGCGATAAACTGAATAAATTAAATGTTGTTTATCAGGAATTGTGATGAAGTCTGCGCCAGCACCGATGTTAAGCGTGCCGATTATTGGCTATCTGCGTAGTCCGTTGGTGGAAAAATTTGGCATTCCACGCCAGCCCAACTTGGTCGATATTCCCGCCATCATCGAATTTGTGCCACCGTATGACGACCCACATGCGTTTGTGGGACTCACCGAATTTAGTCATGTCTGGCTGGTCTGGCAGTTTCATCACAACAAAGATCAACGCTTTCGCCCGATGATTCGCCCACCACGCTTGGGCGGCAATCACAAGGTGGGGGTATTTGCCAGCCGGAGCATGTATCGCCCTGCACCGCTTGGGTTGTCGGTGGTCAAACGCGGGCGACTCATTGAACAGCACGGCAAAATGTCCTTGGAAGTGCTGGGGGCAGATTTGCTCGATGGCACGCCGATTATTGATCTCAAACCGTATATTCGCTATTCGGATGCGATAAACTCAGCGGTCAGTGGTTTTGCACCGGATGCACCAGCTCGATTGGCAGTGGTGTGGCAAGCACAAGCCCAGATTGCCCAACAGCATGTGTTGCAACAAGGACTGATTTCAGCTCCATCCTTGCTGCATATTGAGCAGTTACTCTCGCTAGACCCAAGGCCTGCTTACCAAGACGATACGCGTGAGTACGGCATGGCGTTTGGGCAGGTCAACATTAAATTTTGCGTCATTGATGACGTGGTCAACGTGATAGGAATAGATGCGCGATGAATCAGCCAGTACACAAAGGACGGCGTTTTTCTTTTCAAGTGGATGTCCGCTGGTGCCTTGAAGAATTGCTCAAAGATGGCCGCATCACTCAGCGTGATCTCAATTTGGTCACCACCACGGCACGACGCAAAGAACAGCTCAGTTGGCACCCACTGCAAATCATTGCGGATTTTGGTCTCAATGATCTGACCAATCCTCCCCACAAACTGACCTTAAGTGTGCTCAGTCAGTGGCTGGCCGAAAAAGCCGAACTGCCGCTGTATCGAGTTGATCCACTCAAGGTCAATGTGCCTGCCGTCACCGCCATCATGTCGTTTGAATATGCCGAGCGCCACCGGATTTTGGTGGTGGCAGTCGATGCAGACACGGTCACCATTGGGATAGATCAGCCGTTTTATGATGATTGGCTCGATAACGTGTCGCATATCGTGCAGCCACGCCAAGTACGACGGGTGATGCTCAACCCCGAACAACTGAGCCGTTTTTTACCAGAATTTTATCAAGTCACTCGCGCAATTGCGGGGGCGCAAGGCACCGGTGGGACAGAAGCCACCGCCAAAGGCGTTGAGGCGCTGTTGCAACTCGGTGATGTGCAAAACCCTGATGCCAATGATCAGCATATTGTGCGGATTGTCGATTGGCTATTGCAGTATGCGTTTGATCAACGTGCCAGTGATATCCACCTCGAACCGCGCCGTGAGGGTGGGCGGGTACGTTTTCGGATTGATGGCGTGTTGCATACTGTCTACGACATGCCCGCGCCAATTTTGCTGGCGGTGATTTCACGGATCAAAATTTTGGGACGGATGAATGTGGCGGAGCGGCGTAAACCGCAAGATGGCCGATTGAAAACCCGTACCCCCAAAGGGTTAGAAACCGAATTGCGCTTATCCACACTGCCGACTGCTTTTGGCGAAAAAATGGTGATGCGGATTTTTGATCCTGAAGTGTTGGTGCGTAGCTTTGAACAGCTAGGTTTACTCGGTGATGATTTGGCCAAATGGAAAAAAATGGCCGCCCATCCCAACGGGATTATCTTGGTGACAGGGCCGACCGGATCGGGCAAAACCACCACGCTATACTCCACGCTCAAGCAGCTCGCCACCGATGAGGTGAATGTTTGCACCATCGAAGATCCGATTGAGATGATTGAGCCGAGTTTCAATCAGATGCAAGTACAAAATATGATTGATCTTGGCTTCGCTGAAGGTGTACGTGCACTGATGCGGCAAGATCCCGATATCATTATGGTGGGGGAAATCCGTGATCAAGACACCGCGGATATGGCAATCCAAGCCGCATTGACCGGACATTTGGTACTGTCCACCTTACACACCAACGACGCACCGAGTTCGCTGACCCGTTTGCATGATTTGGGGGTGCAGCCGTTTTTGACCTCTGCGACGATTTTGGGGGTGATGGCACAGCGTTTGGTGCGGACGTTGTGCCCGCATTGCAAAGCGCCAACCCCAACAGATGTGGAGGTGTGGAGCCAATTGGTCAATCCATGGAAAAGCACCGCCCCCGCACAAGTCTACCAAGCCGTCGGTTGTGAGCAGTGCCGTGGCACCGGCTATAAAGGTCGTGTCGGGGTATATGAAACCTTGGTGCTCACCAATGAGATGAAACGAATCATTGGCGATGGCGGAACGCTCAATCAGATCAAACAACAAGCCTATCGGGAAGGTTTACAGCCATTGCGTTTGGCTGGTGCACGTAAAGTGGCAGAGGGATTGACGACGATTGAAGAAGTGATGCGGGTTGTGCCGTTGAGTTAAAAGCTGATCAAACACGCATACCATTCGGGATGCGTGTTTTTATGGTTTTGAAAATAAACATGATTTCAAAGTTGGTTTTTACAAAATATTACCATTTGTCACCCGCAAGATAGATTTGGTTACGTCTTTCATCTAATCGTCACAATTGCGCTAGATACTGCATCGCAAGCAAACACGGCTTACAGATTTGATAGGCGTGTTGGTTAAAGGCAAACGACTTGTGTCGATCACCGAGTTTTCTGGAGTATTGAGTGATGAAATACACCGTTTTGGCAGCAGCCGTGGCTGCAATGAGCATGATGGTTGCACCAGTGGCAATGGCTGAAGTCAAAGTCAGCACCAAAGGTGGCTTCCAGATCAAAGATGACGACTTTGAAGCCAAAATTGGTGGTCGTATTCAATGGGATGGCATCTACTTTGTTGATGAAGATGATTTGAAGTCATCTGATAAAATCAATAGCACCACTTCTTTCCGCCGTGCGCGTCTGACCTTGGAAGGTCGTGCGTATGACTGGAATTATAAATTTGAGAATGATTTTGCTGGTCAAAATGAAAAGACAGCATCAGGTTTCCGTGAAATGTGGATCGGTACCAAAGCGATCGGTCATAACGTTCGCTTGGGTCAAGCCAAACCTTATCGTGGCATGGAAGAGCTGACCAGCTCCAATGAAATCACCTTTATGGAGCGTCCGTATGCGACCGCTTCAGGTATCTACCATCAATTCCAACAAGGGATTTTTGTGGATAATGCAGGTGATTTGGGCGCAGATGGTTTGATGGCCTACGGTTATGGTGCATCGATCTATAACACACGTGATGCATCTCAAGCTGCAACCCAAGGCGTAGGTTACAACCTGCGTGGTTATCTGGTGCCATTGCGGATGGACAACCAACTGATCCACATTGGTATCAGTAGCTCAATGGATAAAGATCCAGTCAATAATGCGGGCACCTTGACCAATAGTTCCCTCAAATCGAGTGTTCGCTTGGTTGGTCGTGATGGTCTGAAGATGGACGTTGCCAAAGCCGCCGAACAACGTGACACTTATGCACTTGAATTGGCTTACCAAATGGGTTCGTTCCAAGCGCAAGCTGAATATGCCACCTCTGATTTTGATGTGTTCACTGCGGCGACTGCTGCGAGTGGTACAACAGCAGCCAAGCCTGCCAAAATTGAAGGTCAGCAAGTGGATACCGCTTACATCCAAGCAAGCTACTTTGTGACTGGTCATATGCGTCCATACG
>CALFYA010000337.1 GCA_937952925.1 uncultured Moraxellaceae bacterium | reverse complement strand
ATTTATGCAGGCACCAACGAAATCATGAAAGAGCTGATTGCGCGTGGTCTGTAATCCAATATCCTGAAATAAAGACTCTCACGCCATGCACGGCAAGGCTCTTGCTCCCTCTCCTTTGCAAGGAGAGGGCTGGGGTGAGCTACTTCTCAAGGGAGCAAGCCATATCGCAAGTGCAAGCATCCTTCTTGCTATGCCACGCGTTGTGCTTATCCCACATCCTTTAAACTTTCCAGTCGCTGGATCATCTTTTTGAGCAAGACTTTATCCTCTTGCTCAACACCTTGATAGAGCGTCCGAATATTGGCGTGCACCACCGACATCGCTTGTTCTAGCAGTTGATGATAGTCACTCAGCACCCCTTCAGATTGGGTTTGCTGCACTGCTTGTTGGTAGCTGTTGCCGACATCAATCAGATTGTCTTGCAGTTGGTTGAGCTTGGATTGCAAGGTCAACAGAATACGGATTTGCTGGTCGATACTTGGATTAGACACGCTGCTTGCTCCTGTGCTTGATGCGCTGAGAATGTTGTTTACACCCTGTTGGGTTTGCTGCTTGACCTGTTGCGCCGCGCCAGAGGATTGGTCTGGCTTGGGGTTTTCGGGCAGGATTTCAAACTCTTGTTCGGGACTTTTTCGCATCGGCTGCTCCGCTGAGTGGGTTGTAGTATTTGGGGTCTGGCGGGTCTGGGTATTGAGTGTGCGTTCACGGTCTTCAAAGCCTGTATTATACCCACGCCAATATTCGGCAAACCGTGCCGAAAAATTAGGCAAAAATACATCGGGCTTGAGCATCCGCACGACAGGGCGATAGACGATCCGCTTACTTGCGCCCTGTGCTTGATCTGTCTGACCTTGCTGGTAGCCGTGGCTAAAGTTGTTGCCAAACATCACGCCTCCTGATTTGATCAGATACCAAAAAAGCCAAACAATGCGACGCTACAGCAGCAATTTGTCTTATGCAGTGTTGAGCTGCGCATCACGGTCACGATGCACGATCTACACGAACAGTGCGAACCCAGAGTTCATATTTTGTGAAAGCGCGGTCGAAACGAACCGAGTAGAAATCTAAGCATGTCGCTATATCACCATCATACGCATCGCCCCAATCATCATCATCAACAGTTACGCCAGATGCAAACCAAAATGTATCCAGTGCATCATGTTGAAAAATCGCTCGATAACGGTGTTGGTTGTACTCACGGACATCACGTCCGTTGATGTGTACTGTGCACAAGGCTGTCACCAATGACTTCATCTCTTCTTCGCTAGGTAAATACCAGTCTTGCTGGCCACACCAACGTTGCTGATTGACCCGCTGAATATGGCTTTCTGTGTTTTTTCCGTCATTAAAATAACCATCACCAGACTGATACCACTGCAAATTGCCCGTCACAGGAAAATCATCATCTTCTGTCCAGTTGGTTGCCCACATCAAGCCTGTAGAAATGTGCTTAACAGCCGCCCACTCTGGCGCACTTAATGGCAGAATTTCACCACGAAGTCCTATTTTTTCAAAACCACGCCAAAGCAATTTTAACGCT
>CALFYA010000336.1 GCA_937952925.1 uncultured Moraxellaceae bacterium | reverse complement strand
GCCTTGAGCAGATACGGATCAAGGTCTGTTTGTTTGCCCAGCCACGCCACATAATCGGCGGGCAATGCAGCGATCTCGGTGCCTTTGTATTTGCCAAAACCAATCACTGTCGGCACACGCGCTTGCTCAGACAAACTGTACAGCGCCGCAAGATCGGCGACTTTGGCTTGTTTGATGATACAGCGCAGTAAGGCGGCGGTCAGTTTGACATCGGTCATGGCGCTGTGCGCATTGCGCAACACTTCACGCACCGCTGCACGATTGTCGGCATGGAAATACGCCATCGCCGATAAGGTATGTGACTCCGCCATCGGCCACAGCGCCCGTGACAAGGCCAGTGTGCAAATCGCTTTGATAGCAGAGACATCGACCCCTGAACGCGCAATTGCGGCCAAGTCAAAGTCGATATTGTGCCCAATAATATATTCAACGCCTGCGGGCAGACGAAACGCTGTATGCGGTGGGCAATCGGCCACGTCTTCATCCAAGATATGGTGAACCGCAATTGCGCCTAGGCTGATCGGCTCTTGCGGGTGATAGCGCTGATTGTGCTGCTGCGGCAACGGTTTGAGCCGCCCTTCTTGCACGTCTATCCCAAGCCATGCCACTTCACAAGGATTGCCTTCTTTGCTTGACGTTTCGGTATCCAAGACAATCGCTTTCATGTTTCCACTCACCGCACAACTACACTCAATGGTGTGCATTTAGCCACAAGTATGCATCTGTTTTCGATGTAAAATTTTAAAAGATAGCGAAAAAACCACACAATGCGCCAGCCGTTGACGCGCTCAAATCAAAAAAGGCGTCAATCGGGAGATCAACGCCTTGGGTGAAGAGCGATTGAGGGCTTAACGATGATCGTTGACAAAAGCCAAATCGCTAAGACCGGCATCCCCTGCACGCGCCATCACTTGTGCCACATGATCGTAGGCGGTGGCTTTGTCGGCACGCAAGTGCACGGCAGGCTTGGGCTGTTCAGTGGCGGCTTGGTTCATGCGTCGTTCAAGCTCAAGCAAACTGACGGCTTGCTGATCCCAAAAGACTTGGCCTTTGGCATCAATACTGATCGAGATCACTTTGGGATCTTGTGGGATCTGGCTTGCGGTAGTCTGTGGCAAACTCAAGGGAATTGCAGGGTTCATCACAGTGGCGGTGACCAAAAAAATGATCATCAGGACTAACATGATGTCAATCAGGGGAATCAGATTGATTTCATTCATCCCCTGCTCTTCACCATCACCCAAATGAAAGGCCATTACACCACCTCACCGAGCACCGAGCTGTGTTTGCTTGCTGTGGCTGTTGGTGCAGTCACTTTCTCAGCAGTGTGCGGCAAAATTTGCTGCATCAAAATGCTGTGCGCCGCGTCTTGCAGCTGTGCCATCACCCGACGATTTTGCCGTACACACACGTTGTAGCCCAAGACCGCAGGAATGGCGACTGCCAGACCTAAGCCCGTCATGATCAACGACTCACCCACAGGCCCTGCCACTTGACCCAAACCAGCTTGACCCGACACGCCAATGGCATGCAGTGCGTGGAAAATCCCCCACACGGTGCCAAACAAGCCCACAAACGGCGCAATCGCAGCAATGCTACCCAGTACCGCCAAACCTTGCTCAGTTTGCAAACGCACGCGCCCCATCTGCTGAAGTAAGGCTTGCTCAGCCACCGCTTGGCGTTGCTCCGTGCTCAAGTGTTTTTGGCTTAAGCCCAACTGCTGTACCGCAGCGGCCAAGGGCTGACTGCCTTGCGCCAACAACTGACGGCTATTGAGATAGCGCAGTACCATGGTCACCCATGACACCATCGACATTGCCAATAAAAACCCAAACAGGCTTTTGCTGAGTAGGTCGGTATGTTGCCAGTACAATGAGTAATCCATGGGATTATTCCTCT
>CALFYA010000335.1 GCA_937952925.1 uncultured Moraxellaceae bacterium | reverse complement strand
GGTAAAAACCTTGTTCATCCAAAGATTTAGCCTGTTCACAACAGCACTCACAAACTGCCCCTTGTGCAATCAAAAGATGCCCCGTACATTCTACTTAAAATCATATTGAGGAACGACAGCCCAAAGGCTGCGTATGATTATGGAATTGTTGACATTGACGTCATCGGCTTTGTTGCCGTTTAGCTTAGCGTTGATGGTGTTATTGGGATTAGTGATTCTTGAAATTGTGGGTTTATTACTTGCCGCGAGTCCCTTTCATAGCATTGATCATTTTTTACCTGATGCACCCGACGGCGCACTTGAATGGTTGCATGTGGGCAAAGTGCCGGTATTGGTGCTGATTTTACTGTTTTTATTGGGCTTTAGTCTCAGTGGTTTTAGCATCCAACTGATCAGCATGCACTCCGCACAGCAATTTTTTCCAGCGTCCGTGGTGATTTTACCCGCACTGTTTGGTGGTCTGTTTTTGGTGCGTACCCTTGGTCTCGCCATTGGCCGACTGATCCCTCAAGATCAAAGCTTTGCCATTAGTGATTTGGCCTTGATCGGACGGCTTGCCACCATCAGTGGAGGGATTGCCCAAGTTGGCTGCCCTGCCCAAGCCCGCGTGCGTGATCAACATGGGCGCTTACACTACATCCAAGTCGAACCTGAGCAGGGTGAGCTGCCACTGGGTACTGAGGTCATCCTCACCGACAAGATTGGCGTGTGTTATCGCGCACGTCTGCTCCTGCCCAATGCACACGCATCGGAACATTCACACCACACTTAAAACAGAGGAACTAACTGATGGAATCTATCATGTCTTTGATCATCTTAGCGGCCATTATTATGGCCGTTATTTTGGCTATTGGGATCATCTTCGCCCGTTTGTATCGGCGAGCCACCAAAGAAACTGCGTATGTGCGGACTGGTCTTGGCGGACAAAAAGTCATCATGGATGGCGGTGCGATTGTATTGCCGATTTTTCATGGCACCATTCCGGTCAATATGAATACACTCAAACTCGAAGTGGAACGGCGTCAACGTGAAAGCTTGATCACCCGCGATCGGATGCGGGTTGATGTGGTGGCGGCGTTTTTCGTGCGTGTTCGTCAAACCGAAGAATCGGTCAGCACTGCCGCCCAGACCCTCGGTCAGCGCACGATGGATCCTCAAGAACTCAAAACCCTCGTGGAAGACAAGTTCGTCGATGCGCTGCGTTCTACAGCGGCCACCATGACCATGCAAGAGCTGCAAGACAAACGCCGTGAATTTGTGCAAGCGGTACAAAATGCCGTGGCAGAAGATCTGGAAAAAAACGGCCTTGAGCTAGAGTCGGTGTCATTGACTCGTCTGGATCAAACCGATAAGCAGTTTTTTAACCCCGACAATGCCTTTGATGCCGAAGGTCTCACCCGCCTGACCGAATAAACTCAAGCACGCCGCAAACAGCGCAACGACATCGAACAAGACACCGAAGTACAAGTCCAACTCAAAAACCTTGAAGCGTCACGCCAACAACTCACCATCTCCAAAGAGGAAGAGTTTGCCCCATTAAAACTTGGGCATCAGTTAAAGTTTGAGTTGTCGTT
>CALFYA010000334.1 GCA_937952925.1 uncultured Moraxellaceae bacterium | reverse complement strand
CCATTTTCGAGGGCGGTGCGATAGTCTTCGACCATTTGGTCAGCATCACCACGCGACAACACGTTTTCACTAACCAAGCGGTCGGCATAGAAGGTACGAGTGGTTGGCAATTTATTGATGATTTGATACATCAATGGCTGGGTGCCCGAAGGCTCATCGGCTTCGTTGTGACCACGACGGCGATAGCAGAACAGGTCGATGACCACGTCTTTTTTAAACTGCATCCGGTAATCAAGCGCCACTTGGGTGATAAACAACACCGCTTCGGGGTCGTCACCGTTGACGTGAAAAATCGGACACTGCACCATTTTGGCCACATCGGTACAGTATTCAGTCGAACGCGCATCTTCGGGATTACTGGTGGTAAAACCCACTTGGTTATTGATGACGATATGTAGCGTCCCACCCACCGTATAGCCGCGTGTTTGCGACATTTGGAAGGTTTCCATCACCACGCCTTGACCGGCAAACGCGGCATCACCATGCACAATGATCGGGATCACTTGGGAGCCGCCAATGTCTTCACGACGGACTTGACGGGCGCGCACCGAGCCTTCGACCACCGGACTGACAATTTCCAAGTGTGAGGGGTTAAACGCCAGCGCCAAATGCACTTCCCCACCCGGTGTCATCACGTTGGATGAAAAGCCTTGGTGATATTTGACGTCGCCAGAGCCTTTTTTGTTGAAGGTTTTGCCTTCAAACTCATTGAACAAGTCGGCAGGGTTTTTACCCAAAATGTTGACCAACAGGTTCAGACGGCCACGGTGTGCCATGCCAATCACGACTTCTTTGGTGCCCGAACCACCGGCACGCTGGATCATTTCATTCACCATCGGAATGAAACTCTCTCCGCCTTCAAGGCCAAAGCGTTTGGCACCGACGTATTTGCTGCCCAGATATTTTTCCAATCCTTCAGCAGCGGTCAGGCGCTCAAGCAAGCTCAAACGGGCTTCTTTGGAAAACTGTGGAATGCCTCGTGCACCTTCCAAGCGTTGTTGAATCCAGCGCTTTTCTTTGGTATCGACAATGTGCATGTACTCGGCACCAATGGACGCGCAATAAATCGCTTCCATCGCCTGTAGCATTTCGCCCAAAGTGGCTTCAGATTTGCCAATCGCCAGATTGCCGGTCTGAAATACCGTATCCAGATCCGAACGCGATAAGCCATGCGCCGCCAGCTCAAGATCAGGCACATGTTCGCGCTTGGCGAGTTTGAGCGGGTCGAGTTTGGCTTTTTGGTGACC
>CALFYA010000333.1 GCA_937952925.1 uncultured Moraxellaceae bacterium | reverse complement strand
GGCACGATTTTGCCAAGCAACGCGGCTCACGCATGAAATGTCAACAGACCCTAGGGCAAGGTGCTATCCGCAGGGCCAATCGTGTCGAGGTGCTGCGGGTAGTGGCCGTTGCGACGATCTTGAAAATAGTGCTTGAGGGTCAAATCAATACTAGGGAATGCCAGTTCTCCCCAAGGAATCTCATCTTCGGCAAATAGTGCACACTCTAGACTTTCTTCTCCTGCGCCAAATACGCCATCAGCAAGCTCGCACAAAAACAACATATAGACTTGACCGATCCTTGGGATGTTGTAGATGCAGTAGAGCTGTGGCTTGATCACCCGTCCTTCGGCTTCTTCCCATGTTTCTCGTGCTGCACCGGCTTCGAGGGTTTCGCCGATTTCCATAAAGCCTGCGGGCAGCGTCCAAAAACCATAACGTGGTTCGATGGCACGACGACACAGCAGGATTTTATCTTGCCAAATGGCCAAAGCCCCACAAATAATTTTGGGATTCTCATAGTGAATATAGTCACAGCGAGTGCAAACAATCCGTTGCCGCTGATCTCCTGCAGGAATTTCGAATCGAGTGGCGTGACCGCAACGTAAACAAAAAGACATGGGAAAAAATGGCTCATCAACGAATGATTGAGGATAACTGAAATGGGATGTGATGGCATCTAGTACAACGGCGAACGAGGGAGTAAGCTGATCAAATGAAATCGTTTCGTGATCGTCGCGACCCACGTCGGAATATGGGTACGGTGCCAATTTTGCATCGGCTTGAACAAGGATTGTCGTTTGCACCACGTCCACGTCCTGCGGATGCATCTGTGCTACTTGCACTGACCGATGAAGCCGATCCGAAGATCTTGCTGACACGGCGCTCGACGCGCCTCAAAAGCCATGCCGGTGAGGTGTCTTTTCCGGGGGGTAAGCGTGATGCCGCCGATACCAGTAATATCGTGGTGGCACTGCGAGAAGCTCAGGAAGAAACCGGTTTAGATCCTTTCTCAGTGCGCCTGCTTGGCGAGTTGCCCTCACAGCGTGCGCGTAGTGGGATACGGGTCAAGCCGATTGTGGGCATTATTCCACCAGCACCGATCTTGATTGCTCAGCCAGATGAAATTGACCGACTGTTTTTTGTACGGCTATCGGAGTTGATGTATCGACGTCCTGAGCCATATAGCGTCACCTTTAATGGTCGTGAGCTGCAAGTGCCGAGTTTTCAGGTCGAAAACGAAGTGGTTTGGGGATTGACGGGGCGGATTTTGGTGGCCATGTTTGAGCGCGGACTCGGTCATCGGATTGACTGGCCGCTGCTGATGCGTCAGCGTCGTTTTGGATTTTGAGGAAATTGTCATGATTTATCGTTTGGGTGAGCATCAACCAACCACCACCATCAGCCCTTGGAATGGCTGGGTCGCCGATCAAGCGACTGTGATTGGCCAAGTTGAATTGGGTGAAGCGGTGAGTATTTGGTTTGGTGCAGTGGTGCGTGGTGATAATCACCTGATTCAGATTGGTGATTTTTCCAATATCCAAGAAAACGCAGTGCTGCATACCGATCATGGTGTGCCACTGGTGGTTGGACGTTATGTGACAGTTGGGCATCAAGCCACGTTGCATGGTTGTACGATTGGCGATAACAGTCTGATCGGCATTAACGCAGTCATTTTAAATGGTGCGGTGATTGGTCAAAACTGCATTATCGGTGCGAATGCCTTAATTCCAGAGGGTAAAGTCATTCCAGATAATACGGTGGTGATGGGGTCACCGGGTAAAGTGGTGAAAGAAACCAATGCCGCAATTGCCCAAATGATCCGTTTGAGTGCAGAGCACTATGCCGCACGCGCAGCGTTGTTTAAGACCTCATTGCAGCCGGTTGAATTGTAGACGGGTGTATCCTTTTAACGGTTTGGGTGTCCAACAATCTATGGCAAAGTCCTCACAGGTCAAGCGTATACTGCCCAGTATCGAGTTTCGTCCCCTCGAAATGGAATCCATTATGCTTCCTTATACTGTGGCCTTGCGCCAATTGACAGGACCGCTCAGACAGCCGTTATCGGGCGTTGTGGTACCGGTGCGAAAAGTAAAAGAGCGTGTACGACAAGAACTAGACCAGCATCGTGATCGGATTATTGAAAGTCAGTCGAAGATTGACAAGTTGCTTGATTCCGCACGACGACATTCCGAAGCCCAACCGGCACTCATTCACGAGCCACTAGAGCAGGCGATTGATTGGCTCGATGATTTGCAAGCCAAAGTCGGTGAGCAGCTCGCACCCAACGATGTGGCCAAGCAAAGCCCATGGTGTGGTAGCGTCGATAAACGGCTCAAAGGTCTAGCACCCGTGAACCCCAGCAAAACCCCGAAGTCGCTCCAGCAAAATTGGCAAGCCATCTGGCAATCCCAAATGGCGCAAACGGTATCGCGCTATCCGGGGTTAAGCGGACTGACCCAAGAAGACTATCGTGCCATTCCTCAACAGATTTCAAGCTTGTCGGAGTCGTTGGTCAAAATGACCGGCATTCCTTCGCAGATCAAAGAAGCACGCGAGCGCGTACAACGCCAAGTGGATCGTTTGATTGGGGTGCGCCCGCCCGATGAAATTTGGGATACCCAATTCCCCGAAGACGAAGATCCACCCAAATAACCCATCAGCTGGCATCAAGCCGCAGCGCCACCGCGCTTGCGGCTTTTTTGTTTACAGATGCGCTGTTGAGTAGCAATTCGAATATGCTATGTTGGTTTTCGTGAATGAACAAACAGTTATCGTCAAAAATACAGGAGCATCGACGATCATGGCCATCAATTTGGAAAAGGGCGGCAGTATTAATCTCACCAAACAAGATCCCGGTTTGCGTCGTGTTCGGGTCGGTCTCGGTTGGGAATTACCAAGCTCCGTTCCTCCTTTAGATTTGGATGTGTCGGCGTTTGTGTGTCGCTTAAGCCCACAAAACGAACCCAAATTGGTCAGCGAACAACATTTTATTTTTTACAACAATAAATCGACTCCCAACGGTTCCGTGTCACATTCGGGTGACAATCGCACAGGCGTCGGTGAGGGTGACGATGAAACCTTACAGGTCGATTTGACCCGTCTAGAATCCGAAGTTCGTGAGATTTCGTTTGTGGTGACCATCCATGATGCGGTCGCACGTCGGCATAGTTTTGGTTTGCTCCGCAGCGCCTACATCCGTTTGTACAATGAAGACACTGGTGCAATCTTGTGTGAATATGATCTAGACGCCGAGTTTGGTAGCGAAACAGCGCTCCAAATCGGCTCAATCATCCGCAATGCCAGTGGGCAGTTTGAGTTTCATGCGATTGGCGCAGGCTACAATCTGGACTTGGGAACCTTTGTCCAAGGTTACCTCTAAGCGATTTGCATCATGATCAAGACCTTTCATGATCAAGATGCCAAGCCCTCGGTATCTGAACATGCGCCACCCGTTGCCAAGCCGTTGTTTGGTGGAGCAGTGACGCATCACACTGATCCACAGCTCACCGCACGGCTGAGTGTGATGCAGGGTGTGCAATTGCAGCCCACCAGTGCAGCGCGTATTGCGGCACTGCTGGCGCAGTTGGCAGACATGACGCCAGCGCAAGCCTTGCAGATTGGTCAAGACAGTGCACTTGCACTCAATCGGATGATTGATGATGCCTCGCATATTTTGCTGCATCCCAGTCTCGGTCAGCTCAAGACCTTTTTGCAGCGGATTATGCAAACCCTCGACGTGTTTGCCGCGCCTTACCAGCGCAAGGCCGGCTGGCTCAATCGGATGCTCGGCCAAGATGCACCGCCACCCTTGACTCAAGAGCACTATTTACAGACCAAAGCCAGTTTGAGTCGTTTGCTTGAAGGCATTCGACCACTCGCTGAGCAAGTCCCCAAGTTGATGCAGCGTTTGCAAGAGTTGCAACTGCACAGCCAACGGATGCGCTTGCAATTTGATGAGCAGATTGCAGCGATCATGTTGCATCTTGAAGATCACCCCGAACAACCCAGCCAAACATGGGAAGAAAGCCGTGAAGCCAAGCTGTCAAGGCGTTTAGCCATCTTACGCACCTTGGCGGATTCATCGGTTTTGCAAACTCGCCAATTGGGGGTGTCGATTGAGCAGCTGCATCAGTTGCAAGAGCGGCTCAGCGAAATCCAGCAAGTCATTTTTCCACTGTGGCAGCAGCAATGTTTGGCGATGTTGTCACAACAAGATCAGCGTCAAGGCCTTGCTGCGTTGATGGATGTACAACAGCAATTTATTCAAAGTATTGCACGGTCAATCGATTGAGCGACTGTGCCCAAGCAACAGGATGATGATCATGAGCGGTTTTAAACCTAGTTCGCCATTTCAAAATAACCAAACCAATGCGACACCTGCGGCGCCGACTCAGTCTGCTGCTGCACCCCAGCCGATAGCACCCACACCCGTACAAGCACCGAGCGTCCCCGTTGCACCGGTGTGGAATAGTGCACCAGCCCCGATCAGTGCGCCACAGCCCACCAGCATTGGAGCATTGACTCCCATGCAGCCGATTGATACTGATGCGGATATTCAGCGTGAACTTGCCGCCATACAACTGCCTGCACATCATACTCAAGCGGTTCGCCAGATGGTTGGTGCGCTCGATTTTGTCAATCAGCCAAATCAGATCAGTGAATTAGGCCGACACAGCGGTCAAAGTATTGCGCAGTATTCCGATCATATTTTAAAACAAGTCAAACAAAACGACTTGGATGATATGGGCAAGAAACTCGGTGAAGTGGTGGTGCAAGCCAAATCACTCAATCTCTCCACCTTGAGTGATACGCGCTCCAAAGTGCCCGTGTTTGGCGGCTTGATCGACAAATTTAATCGCAATAAAGAAGGCTTTGTGCTCAAGTTCCAAAGTGTGGATGAGCACATCAAAAAGCTGATGACCGAGCTTGCGACCGGCGAGCGTACACTGACCACCCGCAATCAAACCCTAGAGCAGATGTTTACCCATACCGTGCAAGAGTTTGAGCAGTTGGGGGTGTCGATTGTGGCGGGCAAGATCAAACTCGCCGCACTCGAGCAACATATCCAAGCGCGTATTGCTGAGCAGCCTAATCCTAGCCCACAAGACGCCCAAGCGATCAGTGATCTCAAACAGCTTGCCGCGCGTTTGGACAAACGAATTGGCGACCTTAATGCGCTACAAATGTCGGCGATGCAAACCTTGCCGATGATCCGCATGATTCAGCACAACAACCAAACCTTGGTTGAAAAATTCCACAATGTGCGTGAGCTGACCATTCCGGCATGGAAACGTCAGTTTATGTTGGCGGTGTCGTTGATTGAGCAGAAAAAAGCCGCTGAGCTTGCACAAAATATCGATGATTCAACCAATGAGTTTTTGCGTAAAAATGCTGAATTGTTGCAGCAAAACTCGATTCAAACCGCACGGATTAATCAACGTGCCGTGATTGATATTGAGACGCTTGAACATGTACAGCGCACCTTGATCTCGACCATTGAGGAAGTGCAAAACATCCATCGTCAAGGTTTTGATCAGCGCCGTGATGCCGAGCAGCGGATTCGTGGCTTGCAGCAAGAGTTGAAAGATCGTTTGATTGAACGTGCCAACTAATAACGGGTAACTCAGATGGTACTTGGGCTAACCAAGTATCATCAAGATCAGCCAAATCAAGAAAATAGCAATAAAACTAAACACACTCACGCGAATAATAAATTGTTGACCACTCGATTGATCAGGGTCGGCTTGTCCCATACCAACATACACATCGGCCACCTTGACGCCAAGGGTGGCACCAAGGCCAACGCCTGCCACGCCCAAAATCCACACAAACAACCAAATAAACTCGCCTGAGCTGCTCGGTTGAGCCAGTGTCCGTAGTACAGAAATCGAGAGGTCGGCGGCTGTCCCAAGCGCTGTCCCAATCAGCCCTGAGATCAGCATATAGGTTTTGCGATGGCGGATACGAGATGCACGACGTTTGCGGTCAAAGTCACTGTGCCGCACGCGTGTCCGTCGCTGTACCGCTTTTGCCATCATCAAAGACCCCATCATTCGCCCCAACTCAAGTGTATGAGGAGAAAATTTGTCTATAACATACCACGATCATTGAAATTGTTAAACGCATCACAATCTTGAATGTGAATCTGTACGGCTTGCCGTTGATCCAAATAGTCACGTACGGCGGCAGAAGTGGTCAGCGCAGTTTGAATCGCTGCGCGTTCTTGACGATGTAACAGCAGGCACAAATTTTGCCGTCGGTTGCCATCATACGCCACTGCAATCGGGGCAGCGTTGGGCTGTTGGGTCAGGTGTTGCTGGAGGGTTTGCCATGCCTGTTCAGCAAAATCAGTAGGATAATTGGGCAGATCACAAGGAGTAACGAGTACCCAGTCTTGCTGACAAATGGCCAAGGCCGTGGCCAATCCAGCCAGAGGGCCTGCAAAAGATCCAAAGCGTGGATCATCACTAATGGTGCTGCCATAGCGCGAGTAACGGTTGGCATTGCGATTGCAGCTGATAATGCGCTCACGTACGACACTGGGTAACCGACGACTGACATGCGCAATCAGGGGTAAGTCTTGGTAATCCACCAACCCTTTGTCAGCGCCTTGCATACGGCGACCCTCACCGCCCGCCAAGATGATGGCCGACAAGGGTGGAAGTTCAGGATTTTTGTCCATATTCGGTCATTTCGATTGAATTCGATAGTGCATCGTATACCATGCGGCAAACCTCTGGCTGCGTCAATCCGTGGAGTTCTGTCATGCTGTTGGCTTTAGAAACCGCAAACGATCAATGTTCGGTCGCGTTATCGAATCAATCGCAGGTGGTGGCTGATCGACATGACAGCCGTGCACGAGAGCAAACGCGGATGCTACTGCCGATGATTGATCAAGTGTTGAGCGAAGCACAGCAGTCGTTGGCTCAGCTGGAGGCCATCGCATTTAGTCGGGGGCCGGGTTCATTTAGTGGGATTCGGATCAATGCGGCAGTCGCACAAGCACTGGCATGGGCGCATGACTTGCCGGTAGTTGCGGTGTCAACCTTACAAGCAGTGGCTCAGGCAAGTGGGGCGGTGGCAGGTCAGCGGGTGCTGGCGGTACTCGATGCACGGATGAATGAAATCTATGCCGCTGCGTTTGAAATAGATGCTGTAGGGATTGCGCAACCGGTGGGCGATGAGCAATTGGTGGCCTATCACGCGGTACAGTTGCCCCCCACATGGCAAGATCAAGCCGTATGGATCGTGGGCAGTGGGGCAGCGTTGCTGGACGTTTCAGGTTTACAGATTGTCGCGACGGTTGATCCAAGCGTGACCGCTCATGCCACGCAGATTGCACAGTTGGCACATGTGGCATTACAACAAGGCCAGCAGGTGAGTGCAGCCCATGCGTTGCCGGTTTACCTGCGTGACAATGCGTGGAAAAAAATTGCCGAACAAGGTCGTCGTTGATCGTGTCGGGACTGCTAGCAGTGATGATGGAGTAAAACGTGGATCTGTGGTTGTTGTTGCAAGCCATCATCATGGGCTTGGTTGAAGGGATTACCGAATTTTTGCCGATCTCGAGTACAGGACATTTGATCCTGACCGCACAGTTGCTGGACTTTTGGACACCTGAAAAACGCCATATGTTTGAAGTGGCGGTGCAAATCGGCGCGATTGCTGCGGTGATTTATGAATACTGGGGCAAGCTGTGGGGCGCATTGATCGGAGCGCTCAAAGGTGAGCTAGACGGCTTGCGCTTGGCACTGGGATTGATCGCCGCGTCTGTGCCGATTGTGATTTTGGGGCTGACGCTTGGCGATACCATTCAAGCTTTATTATTTAATGCAACCACAGTCGCGATTGCGCTGATTGTGGGTGGTGTGATTATTTTGTGGGCAGAAAAACGACCACATCAGATTGTTGAGCAAGAAGTCGAGCAGATTGGGGTCAAAAAAGCAGCTTTGATTGGTTTGATTCAATGTTTGGCACTGATTCCGGGGACGTCACGTTCGGGGGCGACCATTATTGGTGGCTTACTGATGGGCGTGTCACGCAAAGCGGCGGCGGAGTTTTCATTTTTCCTTGGCATTCCAGTGTTGATGGGTGCGGGGGTGTTGGCTCTGTACAAAGAGCATGACACCTTGGTCAGTGCGGATTGGGGCGTGCTTGCAGTGGGGATTGTCACCGCATTTATCTCGGCATTGTTGGTGATTCGCGCCTTGATTCGCTATGTGTCCAAACATGACTTTACCGTGTTTGCGTGGTACCGGATTGTGTTTGGTCTGTTGATTTTGTTGACCTCATGGACAGGTTGGATTCAGTGGTAAATCCATGAAGCTGTATTATCAACTAGCGTGTATTGATGCTGCGCAACAGTGGCAGCAACGTTTGGCGCAGGCCGGCCAAGCACTAGAGATGGTTGAAATAGATCAGCCGTTTGCCGCACGCTGGTTGCGCCATCATCCCATCATGGCACTGTTGTGTGATGAGCACGGGCTATGGTTGGCTGCCGATGGGATGCGGATGCAGCCCGATTGGATTGGACAGTTGCCACGTCTTAAGCGGGCAAGCGTCAAACAAGAGTTGGCGGCGCGTGCCTGCCAAGTGGATCAGGCTCCACACCTGATTGATGCCACCGCAGGTCTGGGGCACGATGGTTTGCTGCTGGCGTGGCTGGGGGCGCACGTCACCTTGGTTGAGCGTCATCCGGTTTTGTGGGCGCTGTTGCAGGCCAGCCTTGAGCAAGCACGACAACATACAGAGATGGTTGCAGTGTGTGCGCGCATTCAGATTGTGCATGCCGAGTCTACCGATTATTTAACCGAGCATCAGGCCGATGTGGTGTATTTAGACCCGATGTTTCCGGTGGTCGAGTCGGCACGCAACAAAGTGGCATTGGTCAAAAAAGACATGCAGTTGTTGCATCGGTTGTTGCATGCTGATGGGGTCGATTTGGGCGAGCAACTGTTGCCCCTTGCCCAACATGCGGCTAAGCGTGTGGTGGTGAAACGGCCTCGGCATGCACCCGCCTTAGCCAATCAAACACCGCATCATCAGTGGATGGGCGATGCGTGTCGATTTGATGCGTACTTTGCAGCGCAAGCTGCCCAATAGGGGATGTGGTGAGTCAGCGGGTAGAGGTATGGCAGCATTTTGATCGAGCAGCCATCAGTTATGATCAGGTGAGTGTGTTGCAGCAGCAATCAGCCGATTGGTTACTGTCGTGCTTACCACCCTTGCATCCTGCACAGGTATGGATGGATGCAGGCTGTGGCACAGGCGTGCTGGCGCGTGCACTGGCAGCACAAGGTGTGCGAGTCTGGGCAGTTGATCAAGCCTTGTCGATGCTACTGCCAATGCGTCAGGTTGATGGCATTCAAATCATTTGTACCGATCTGCGCGATGTCCCGATGCCTGAAGCGATGCTCGATGGGTGGGTCAGTAATTTTGCACTACACTGGCTGGGTTCAGCGTTTTTGCCCGAATTAATCAAGCTGCTGCGACCCGCAGGTCAGGCATGGTGTGCAGTTCCCGTAGCAGGCTCATTGTCGGCGCTGACTGCGCGTTTTGTAGGGTTTCCCACTTTTGCCTTTGAGTCTGCCGATGCATGGCAACAGGTCGCAGCGCCTTGGCTACAGTTAGCACAGCTGCGCGAGTTTCGCCAAGAATTTCCAAACTTAAGGGCATTGCTACACAGTTTGCGTGCGATGGGGGGCGATCAAACGGGTGATGCGACGTATCGACCTGATCCTGTTCGTCTGCGTCTATGGCTGCGTGATGATCAACCGATTGTGCTCAACTATCAGGTGCTCTTGATGCAGCTGCAAGCCCCCGTTGCCCAAGATGACTTTCACCAAATGCTTGCACGGTTGCAAGCCGATCCGCGTTTTGAAGGATAGTTGTATGAGTCAAGCGCCTGTTCCGGTCAACGCCAGCACACCAGTGCGTAAACCCCGCCAAATTTATTGGGTGACGGGGACGGATACCGATGTGGGCAAAACCACGGTGACTGCCGCACTACTCGCACGAGCGCGTGAACAAGGCCGTCGCTGTTATGGCATCAAGCCGGTGAGTGCGGGATGTGTGGCACAAGCGGATGGGTGGATCAGTGCCGATGCTCAAGCGATAGATGCGCAAGCCTCTATCAAGTTGCACGAAGATCTGCTGGCACCCATCAAGCTGCCATTACCCGTGTCACCACATTTGGCTGCCGCCGATGCGGGTGTGCGCTTGAGTAGTAGCCGGATCGTTGGATTGGTGCGTGGTGGCTTATCCACACCAGCCACCCATGTGCTGATAGAAGGTGCAGGTGGTTGGCGGGTGCCGATCAATGAGCGGGAGACCCTCGCCGATGTGGCGCGTCAGCTCAAATATCCGGTGATTGTGGTGGTGGGTATCCGTTTGGGTTGCCTCAATCACGCGCTGCTGACCATGGATGCGATTATTGCCGATGGTCTCACCATCGCTGGATGGGTCGCAAATCTTTGCCAATCGGATGTATTGCTGGCCGATGCACAAATTGAGACGTTAAAACAACGTTTTCATGCGCCATGCTTGGGGGTTATCCCGTATGATCAGCAAGCCCATGCCGAGCAGCGTGCAACCTTGTTGCGTTGGCCGGATGAACTGCACAGCGCCCAATAACGGCTTGAGGTGAGATCGCGCACGGCGATTCGTGGATCGTTAGATGATAGAGCTAAAACCGTCACACCATTTTTTTGATGATCTTCGTGATAATCAAATTGCTGCCTTGTGGATGTTGATTGGCTCACGTCGTGCACTGCGTTTGGTCACGCCGAGTGCCATGCAGTTTGTGTTTTTGGCACTCTTGGCGGTGTTGGCGAATACCTTATTTAGCTGGCTCACCGCAGGTGGTGTGGGGCATTTTAATTTACAAGGCTTAGTCAGTTATTTGCTCTGGCCGTTTATTGCGCTCATTGCAGGGATTTTTTTGGCACAGCGTCAAGGTCTAGGCCGGTTGATGTTGGTGCCTGCAATCTTGTGGCTCACTGCCGATATCAACATTGCACTGCTGCAAAGCGCGTTGCAATATTTGGGACAAATCGACCGCTTGCCCGATTGGAGCTATCCAATCATGCCAACGGTGTTTTTGGTGCTGTTTTTGTGGCAGTCAGTCTCGGTGATGTGGGTGTTTGGCCGCCAGCTTGGTTGGCCATGGTGGGAACATGGCTTGATTTTGGCCGGTACCATCATGATTTTGACCATTTGGCAAAGCGCCCTCGATAGCCAACCGATTTGGAAAACCGAAGAGCAAGTCTATCGCCTGCCCGAAGCGGCGTTATACGCCCAGCCACGTCTGCTCGACGATGCGTTAAGCCAACTACAACAAGGCGTACTCGGGGAAACCAACTGGTACTTTTTGGGCGTGGGCGGTGCAGGCTATCAAGATGCCTTTAAGTTTGAAGTCGAGCAAACTCAAAAACAGTTTGATACCCGTTTTGGCACGATTGGCCGCTCAGTGGGATTGATCAACAATCAAAATAGCCAAGACAGCTTGCCGATGGCCACGCGCACCAGTATTGATCGGGCGTTGGCGCGAATCGGCCAGCAAATGAACCCCGATGAAGATGTGCTATTTTTGTTTATGACCTCACATGGCATACAAAATCTATTCGAGCTGTCCAATGAACCGATTGATCTGCAATCGATTGATCCACAATGGTTGCGTGAGTCACTAGATCGCGCAGGGATTCGCTGGCGGGTGTTGGTGATTTCGGCCTGTTATTCGGGCAGCTTTATTCCAGCCCTACAATCACCTGATACCGTCATCATTACCGCAGCTGATGCCGATAAAACCTCGTTTGGCTGTAGCAACGAGCCAGAATATACCTATTTTGGTCAAGCGTTCTTTGCCGAAGCCATGCGCAATGAACCATCGCTCGAAAAAGCCTTTATTGCCGCCAAAAAGCGCATCCGCACCATGGAGCGCGAGCAAGGTTACGAATCCTCTGAGCCGCAAATGCGGATCGGGCGCAATATTGCCGTGATGTTGCCCCAATTTGAATCTCGACTATTTCCACCCGCACCACTTGCGGTATCTTCAGCGTCAGTATCAAGCCAAGGACAAGGAGTATTCCCATGAAAACACGCGCCGCGATTGCGTGGGCTGCCGGACAGCCGTTGAGCATCCATGAGGTTGATCTCGCGCCACCACGTGCGGGTGAAGTGTTGGTCGAAATCAAAGCCACAGGGATTTGCCACACCGACTATTACACCTTGTCGGGTGCCGACCCTGAAGGCCGCTTTCCTGCCATTTTGGGACATGAAGGCGCAGGTGTGGTGCTTGAAGTCGGCGAAGGCGTCAAAAGCCTCAAAGCCGGTGATCATGTGATTCCGCTGTACACCCCCGAATGCCGCCAATGTAAATTTTGTTTGTCGCAAAAAACCAACCTGTGCCAAGCGATTCGCAGCACTCAAGGTCAAGGCTTGATGCCCGATGGCACCTCGCGCTTTAGCTTAGATGGTCAGCCAATTTTGCACTATATGGGCACCTCGACCTTTGCCAATCATATTGTGGTGCCCGAAATCGCCCTTGCCAAAATCCGTGAAGATGCCCCGTTTGATAAGGTGTGCTATATCGGCTGCGGCGTGACCACCGGCGTGGGTGCCGTGTTGTTTACCGCCAAAGTCGAAGCCGGTGCCAACGTGGTGGTGTTTGGCTTGGGTGGCATTGGCCTGAATGTGATTCAGGGTGCCAAAATGGTCGGTGCCAATAAAATCATTGGTGTAGATCTCAATCCGGCACGTCAACAGATGGCACGCAAATTTGGCATGACGCACTTTATCAACCCGAGTGAAGTGGAAAACGTGGTCGACACCATCATCCAGCTCACCGATGGTGGTGCGGATTATTCGTTTGAGTGCATCGGCAATACCCAAGTGATGCGTCAGGCGCTAGAGTGCTGCCACAAAGGTTGGGGGCAATCGATCATTATTGGGGTGGCTGAGGCAGGCAAAGAAATTGCCACGCGACCATTTCAGTTGGTGACGGGGCGTGTGTGGAAAGGCTCCGCCTTTGGCGGTGCGCGCGGTCGGACTGATGTGCCCAAAATCGTCGATTGGTATATGGATGGTAAGCTCAATATCGATGATTTGATTACCCATCACCTCACCCTCGATGAGATCAACAAAGGCTTTGATTTGATGAAAGCGGGTGAGTCGATTCGCTCGGTAGTGGTGTATTAAAAAAAACACCCTGCTGTGTGAGTGGGCACAGCAGGGTGATCACCACGATCCATCCATGAACCTCTGATGATATGGGTGTGCGTTGTTGATTGATTCATTTTTAATGATAGATAGTGTATTTTTTTTAAATAAAAAGTGAATGTGATTAGTCTGCCTAAACTGACCACTGGTCTTATTTTGAGGTGTAGGTTTTTACGTGTTGTTGTGCTGACATCGCCCCTATCGATCAGGCATGATCAGATGCCCCTCGCGCACAGGAAGTCCTCAATGCAGTTGCTGTCCAATTTCCCTTGTTTTGCTGGTGAACAGCGTTTTTATCAACATGAATCATCGGTCACCCAGACCCCCATGAAGTTTGGCATTTATCTGCCACCACAAGCCTTGCAAGGGCGGGTGTGTCCGGTGGTGATGTATCTCGCTGGCTTGACCTGTACCGAAGAAACTTTTGCCATCAAAGCACACGCTCAGCAGGTGGCGGCCAGTTTGGGCTTAATCTTGGTGTCGCCAGATACCTCACCACGCGGTGAGCAGGTGGCCAAAGGGGATCATTGGGACATTGGACAGGGCGCAGGATTTTATCTAAATGCCACACAGCAACCGTGGTCTGCGCACTATCACATGGAATCGTATATTTGTGATGAGTTGATTGCGCTGATCAACAGCCATTTTCAGACCGGTGCATGGGGCTTGATGGGGCATTCAATGGGTGGACATGGGGCGCTGACCTTGGCATTTCGTCACCCCGAAAAGTTTGCATCGGTCTCAGCGATTGCGCCCATCTGCGCCCCGATGGATGTTCCTTGGGGACAAAAAGCCTTTCGGGCATATTTGGGTGACGATCAAAGTACATGGGCAGGGCATGATGCCAGTCGCCTGATTGCACAGGTCGGTGCACAGTTTGATTTGGTGTTGGTGGATCAAGGCGGCAAAGATCAGTTTCTACCGCAGTTACTGCCCGCACAGCTCGAAGCGGCATGTCATGCCGTCAAACAACCGATCATGCTGCGGCAGCATCCCGACTATGATCATGGCTACTATTTTATTCAAACCGTGATGGCGGATCATTTACATCACCATGCCGCACGCCTGTAAAGCTTAAAGCGATGTCGCGGCGGAGTTTGTCGTCGCGTCATTGCTCGTCAGACAATTTTGCAATGATTCTGCGATGAGTTAGGGATAAGATCAAAAATCAGGCAATATGTAGATAACGCAGATGATTGATTTAGATAAAGCTACAGCGTCTCCTACCGCACCAACCCCACCGCCATTACCTGAAACGTTGGGGCGAGTCACTCCCTTTCGATTCGATGGCAACGCCACCGAGTATTTTGGCATTTGGATTGTCAATATCATGCTCACCGTGGTGACGCTAGGACTGTACTCACCTTGGGCAAAAGTCCGCCGCTTACGTTATTTTTATGGTCACACCAGTTTAGCCGGTGAGCGTTTTGATTTTACGGGAATTCCCACACGGATTTTGCTGGGGCGTTTGATCGCTTTTGCCATATATGCACTGGTGGTCGGCGCAGCATGGATCAACGACAGCCTAGGGCTATTAGCCCCAGTCTTGTTGTTGCTGGCGATGCCGTGGTTGCTGCGTTCAACCTATCGATTCAATGCGCGTAATAGCAAATATCGTAATAGTCGGTTTTTCTTTTTTGGGCAAAATCCCGAAGCCTACAAGGTGTATTTGCTGTGGGGCGTGCTGACGATCTTGAGCTTGGGGCTACTGTTTCCGTATTTCTTTTGGAAGCATAAACAATATCAATTCAATCGGTTGTCGATGGGTCAACTCAATTTTACCTTACATGCCAGTGCGGGTGATTATTATAAAGCGATGTTGTTGCCTTATGCCTTGGTGTCGGTGCTGGCTATTGTGGGTGCAGTGGTGACGCCGGTGATGTTTTTAAGTGGTTTAGCGGCGCTATTTGCCTTTCCCTTGGTGGTGGCGATGTTGTTTAAAGCCACATGGAGCCATGTCACAGTGGGTGAAAGCCCCATACAATGCGACGTCAACGAATGGTACTATGCGTGGATTTTAATCAGCAACTGGTTGGCAAAAGCGATCAGTGTCGGTCTGCTGACCCCATGGACTGCGATTCGTTTACATCGCTATCAAGTGACGTCACTGAGCATATTTTGGCAAAACGACCCCGATTATGTATTGACCTTGGTACAGCAAGATCCATCCGCGTTTGCAGAAGAGCTGTCGGATATCATGGATATTGATGTGTCGTTGTAAGTTGAGAATGAGTTGATGAATGCAACACCACGCGATGCCGTGAGTATCCGCTTTTATGATGGTCAACGTGCGGTGGCTCATGCAGCCGTGATGTATCCCATTGATGGCGGCGTGGTCGTGCAAGTCCATGAGCAGCGCTATACCTTTTTGCATGATCAAATCAAGGTGTTGGGTGGATTGGGGCAATTGATGCCAGTCATCGAGTTGCCCCAAGAAATGCGCGTGGAGTTGTTGCAGCGCCAGCTGCCTGCATGGGTGCAATCCAATGAAGGTCATCTCCAACAACAGGTGTGGCAGATCGAACGCAGCCCGACGTTGATCTTGCTTAGCCTTGTGATGGTGATCGGTGTCATGTTTGGTTTGGCACGCTTTGGTATGCCGATGTTTGCGCATTATCTGGCATTTCATTTGCCTGCTGATACCTTGTCAAGCGTGGCCAATCAAACCGAACAGCAATTGATGGAGATGACGGGAAATAGCCAGTTGAGTGTCACTCGGCAAACACAAATCCGTCAGTTGTATGAGCGTTATATTGAGTCAAATCAAGGGCAGCGCCTGATCTTTCGGGAAGGTCAGATGTTTAATGCCAATGCCTTTGCTTTACCCAATGGCAAGATTGTACTCACCGATGAGTTGGTTGCACTGGCTGGAAATGATCAGGCGCTGCTCGGGGTCTTGGCACATGAGCATGGGCATTTGGTGGAGCGTCACAGCTTACAGCAAGCCATTTCGGGGATTGGGGTCAGTGTGATGATTGCATGGATGACCGGTGATATTAGTGATATGGCGTCTGGATTGCCCACTGCGTTACTCGCCATGCATTATTCGCGTGATTTTGAGCGCGAAGCGGATGAATACGCCATCAAACAGTTGCAAACTCAGCGAGTCTCGGTGTTGCCCTTGGCTGAGTTTTTAGCACGCCTTGAGCAACGCGCCAAGACAGAACAAGCTGACAATGGCTGGTCTGATCAAGCATCTGCATGGTTTCAATCGCATCCGGCCACCTCTGAGCGTATTGAGCGCATTCGTCAAGCAGAGCAATATCCCGCACTTGCCCCCTAGATGATCATTTTACTCTGACAGATGAGCGCGTTTTTGCTAAGGTAAGCGCCGTCTGTAGGGGAGAGTTTCCATGCGTTTGCCTGATCTGATTGCACCATCCATTTTATCCGCCGATTTTGCTCGTTTGGGGGCAGATGTCGAGGCAGTGCTAGCCGCTGGTGCGGATGTGGTGCATTTTGATGTGATGGATAATCACTATGTCCCCAATCTCACCTTTGGGTCGATGATCTGTAAAGCGCTACGCAGCTATGGCATCACTGCACCGATTGATGTGCATTTGATGGTGCGTCCGGTGGATCGCTTGATTGGTGATTTTTTGGAAGCAGGTGCCAGCATCATCACCTTTCACCCTGAAGCGTCTGATCATGTGGATCGCTCACTGCAGTTGATCAAAGATGGCGGTGCCAAATGTGGTTTGGTACTCAATCCAGCCACCCCCTTACATTGCCTTGATTATGTGATGGATAAGGTTGATCAAATCTTGCTGATGAGCGTCAACCCTGGTTTTGGTGGACAAAAATTCATTCCTTCAACACTCGATAAATTGCGTCAGGTGCGTGCGTTGATTGATGCCAGTGGTCGTGAGATTCGCCTTGAAGTCGATGGTGGCGTGACCCCTGCCAATATCCGTGAAATTGCCGAAGCGGGTGCGGATATGTTTGTGGCCGGTTCAGCAATTTTTGGCAAACCCGACTACAAAGCAGTGATTGACCAGATGCGCGCTGAGCTGTCCTGCGTGGGCAGTGTGGCGGTCTAAATGAGTACACCCGCCCCCAAAACGACGCTCGTCCCTGCGGGAATCACCGTGGGATTGGCCGTCTTTGCAGTGGTGCTTAGCCTTGGCAGTTTTATCCCCATGCCTGCCGCAGAGCGTTCAATCGCACTGATCGCTTTGGTGTTTTTGATCCATGTGATTGCGATTCCGGCCAGTTTTGTGGCGGGTGGGTGGTTGATGCGCAAGCTATCAGGTGATGCGATTGCATGGCGCAATAGCTTGAGCTTGGGGCTATTAATCTCGTGCGTGTCGATGCTGTGGAAAATGGGGTCGGGGACATGAATAGCGCAGATCAACCCACGCCAATCAAAACCCCCAAAGTTATTTTGTACTTATTGGTTGGGGTCAATGTCTTGTTGTCATTTGCCCCGATTCACCCCAAAAACCCCATGTACGATTGGCACCAACTGATCATCCAAGCACTGCCGATTGATCTGATGGCAAGCATCAGTGAGCGATCAGTACATGTGGTGCTTCAGATGCTGTGGTTATTGGTGCTGATTCCGTCGGGGATTACGCTGGCTGCGTTACCCTTTAAATGGCGTGATCCGAGCTTTCAGCTCACATTGGCGTTTCAGATGGGGCTGTTTGTGGCGATGATTTTTAGTTTGCAATTGATGAGATATGCACGGTAGATTGCTGTTCAATTGGTGAGAAATACAGGAGCAAAACATGTCACGTCGGGGGCAAGCCAGTTTAAGTTTACAACCCAGCGAAACGGCTGTACTACACGTCGCCTCTCGCATTTACACGGCATTTATCCAAACCGGCCAAGTGCCCGCAGGGCAGGAAGTGGCGATGATGCAACGTGCCATTGAGCAAGCCTACCATATGGCCAAAATGGTCGATCATGTGGTGATGAGCGATGATGAGATGGGCTAAACGGCTGTTGCTGGTGGCAGCGGGTACACTCGCATCAACCGCGTATGCAGACTTGAAGGTTGGGCAAACCACGACCGTAACGGCCAAGATTAATTCGTTTGTCTGTGGCGAAGATGGTTGTTATTTGATGATGAGTACCGCCAAACAGCCTGAGTTGCAAACCATCTGTGCGCGTGCCAAACCATGCGGGCAGTGGGCGGATCAAATCGCGGAATTGGGGCAAGAGCTGAAGATCAATCGGCGTGCCAAGGTGAGTCTACAAGCAGAGATGTTTGAGCCAGCAGGTGAGGCCATGTGGCATGTCACCCAGATTCGTTGGATCAAATAACAAGCGTTAGCCCTGCCGCAGCAGGGCTAGACCAGATTACCAGCTCAGTGCACCACCCACTTGATAGTCGGTCACGCGCGTTTCAAAGAAGTTCTTCTCTTTACGCAAGTCCATCATCTCACTCATCCAGCTAAATGGATTTTGTACGCCAGCAAATTGCTCAGGCAGGCCAAGCTGAGTCAAACGACGGTTGGCGATAAACTGTAGATACTCTTCCATCATCGCCGCGTTCATGCCCAACACGCCGCGAGGCATGGTGTCACGCGCATATTCGATCTCAAGCGTGGTGCCTTCCAAGATCATTTGGGTGACTTCCTGCTGGAATTCAGCCGTCCACAAGTGTGGGTTTTCGATCTTGATCTGGTTGATCATGTCGATCCCAAAGTTGAGGTGCATCGACTCATCACGCAGAATGTATTGGAATTGCTCCGCCACGCCGCCCATCTTGTTGCGGCGACCCATCGACAAGATTTGGGTAAAGCCACAATAGAAGAAGATGCCTTCAAGCACGCAGTAAAACGCGATCAGGTTGCGTAGCAAGCGTTGATCGTCTTCGGGTGTGCCGGTCTTAAAGGTGGGATCAGACAAGCTTTGGGTGTATTTGAGCGCCCATGTCGCTTTTTTGGCGACCGAGGGAATCTCACGATACATATTAAACACTTCGCCTTCATCCATGCCCAAAGACTGGATGCAATATTGATAGGCGTGGGTGTGGATCGCTTCTTCAAAGGCTTGACGCAGCAGATACTGGCGGCATTCGGGGTTGGTGATATGGCGATACAAGGCCAAGACCAAGTTATTAGCAACCAAACTGTCGGCAGTGGAGAAGAAACCGAGTGAGCGCATGACGATGGTACGTTCGTCAGCAGTCAGGCCGCCTTCGGATTTCCACAGCGCGATGTCTGCGGTCATGTTGATTTCTTGTGGCATCCAGTGGTTGGCACAACCATCGAGATATTTTTGCCATGCCCATTCGTATTTGAAGGGGACGAGTTGGTTGAGGTCAGCGCGGCAGTTGATCATGCGTTTGTCGTCAACTTGGATGCGCTGTGCACCCATCTCAAGGTCTTCTAGACCGGCTGCGACGTCGAGGTTGGCGACGGCGTGAGCGGCTCGTTCAGCAGCACTTCCCGAGGCACTGGCTGGAGCGGTGAGTCGTACAGTGGGTACAGCATCAGCCACTGGTGCTGCTGGCGTCTGTGCAGGTGCCACCGCCGCCATTGGCGCAGCAGTTGTTTTCGGTGCTGCGGGCGCAGGCTTGGCCGCGACTTGAGTGTCTTCATCGTCAAAATCGTCCCATGAAATAATGGACATGGTGGTTTCCTCTGCAATCAATGTCGTGCCGTTGGGTGAAATTGCTTTTATCGCATTTTGACAGATGAGCTTTGCTCCAAATGCAAACACATCCTCAACACCCACCAGCACGCTAAATGTGGGGGAGTAGGCGAGGCATTGGCCTTGCCCACTCAGGAACTAACTTACTGACACGCTTCGCAATCAGGATTATCAATCGAACAGGCCAGCGGCACGGGTGCAGCATTGGCAAATGCATCATCTTCCACCGCAGCAGTTGGCGCAGCAGCGACGGGCGCAGTTTGCGCGCTGACCGCATTCAGTGCACCGGTGGTGATCGTCGATTTTTCTGCCGACGTTGCACCCAATGCACGGAGGTAGTAGGTGGTTTTGAGGCCACGCAACCACGCCATTTTGTAGGTGATATCGAGTTTTTTGCCCGACGCACCGGCGATGTACAAGTTCAGCGATTGCGCTTGATCAATCCACTTCTGACGACGGCTGGCCGCATCGACCAACCAGCGTGGTTCGACTTCAAACGCCGTGGCAAAAATCGCTTTCAGATCATCGGGAATCCGGCTAATTTTTTGTACTGAGCCTTCAAAGTGTTTGAGGTCGTTGACCATCACCGCATCCCACAGATCGCGTGCTTTGAGCGCACGTACCAAGTAGGGGTTAATCACGGTAAATTCGCCCGACAAGTTCGACTTGACGTACAAGTTTTGGAAGGTCGGCTCAATCGACTGCGACACGCCACAGATGTTGGAAATGGTCGCAGTAGGCGCGATGGCCATCACGTTGCTGTTACGCATCCCGTCTTGTTGCACTTTGGCGCGTAGGCTGTCCCAATCTAGCGTTGTGCTGCGATCCACATCAAGCATCCGCTCTGGGCGGCTTTTTGCCAAAATATCCAACGAATCCAGTGGCAAAATGCCTTGATCCCACAGCGAGCCTTTGAAGGTGCTGTACGCGCCACGCTCCACCGCAAGTTCGGTTGAGGTATGGATGGCGTGATAGCTGATCACTTCCATTGAGCGATCGGCAAATGCCACCGCGTCGCTTGAACCATAGGCAATGTCCATCGCATACAGCGCATCTTGGAAGCCCATAATGCCCAAACCAACTGGACGGTGTTTGAGGTTGGAGTTTTTGGCTTGTGGGACGGCGTAGTAGTTGATGTCGATCACGTTGTCGAGCATGCGTACTGCGGTTTGGACGGTTTTTTGCAACTTCTGTGTATCAAGCTTACCCTCTTTGATGTGCTCAACGAGGTTGATCGACCCCAAGTTACACACCGCGATTTCATCGGCGCTGGTGTTGAGGGTGATTTCAGTACACAAGTTGGAGGAGTGCACCACGCCCACATGTTGCTGTGGCGAACGCAGGTTGCAGCTGTCTTTGAAGGTGATCCATGGGTGACCGGTTTCAAACAGCATCGACAGCATTTTACGCCACAGATCTTGTGCTTTGATTTTCTTAAACAAACGCATCTGACCATCCAGACACATTTGCTCGTATTCGGCATAACGGGCTGCAAACGCCAAACCAGTCAGATCGTGCAGATCAGGCGTATCGGATGGCGAGAAGAGAGTCCACTCACCATCTTCAATGACCCGCTGCATAAACAGATCAGGTACCCAGTTGGCAGTGTTCATGTCGTGGGTACGGCGGCGGTCATCACCAGTGTTTTTGCGCAGTTCCAAAAACTCTTCGATGTCCAAGTGCCATGTTTCGAGGTAGGCACATACTGCGCCTTTACGTTTGCCACCATTGTGTGCCAGACCAGCGGTGGTCATGTAAGACACATCGCCTTCAACTTTGAGATCATACACAAATGGGGTAGAGCGGATCGATTCGACCGAGCGGACACGACTAAAAATCTTACCGTTCCATTCAATCCAATTTTTTTTGGTGATGGCTTTGCAACCCACCCGCTCAGCCAATTCAGCCACCGCAGGAATCCGCAAATCAAAGCTCTTGGTCACGCCATCAAAACGGGTGGTCGAGCCATCGCTACGGGTCGCTGTATGCGCGTTGGTGCGTTCGCGGTATTGACCGGCAACCGGTACACCCAAGCGCAGCATTTGATAACGCAAGCCTTCCGCCAAATGGATTGAGGTGGTGGTGAAATAGATTTCTTTACCACGGCTCACGCCACCATCGGTGTCAATCAAGCCTTGTACAAGCGCGAGGGTCTGTGCTTTGGGCAGATGCGCAAAGCGAGGTGCAATGTGTTTTTCACCGGTTGTGCTATACAGATCATCACGGCTAAACGGCAGTGTGGGGGCACCCGCTTCAACAAAGCGACCTGTGGTGCCACAACGTACCACACCCGCGCCGGTTGCCCAGCGAATTTGGGTGTAGGTATCGCCACGCGTCGTTTCCCAGAAATGGATGCCACGCTCATCAAGATAGTTGCGCACCAGCTCCAAATGACGATCTTGTTGCGGATTGCCTGAAACGCCCCACTCATGACCGTCTTGGCTACCATGTCCATCACCAAGCATGACGCCATACAAGTAAGCATCAGCTTCGGTCAAGCCTGCAACTGGCAACACCTCTTGGGGCACCACTTGCGCCACATAATCCCCCGCTTGCAACTGACCGGCATCCACCCAATCGGCCTTCACTTTGCCTTTTTCCAGCCAGTTGAGGGTGCGGGTATTGGCTTGTGCATTTGGCACACCCGTGATCGCAAACAGTGGGTGACCCGCAGTCACGCGAATCGGCTGGATGCTGTGTTTGACATCCACTTGCACCATGCGGTCGTGTTGCTCATAGGCCATATGGTCAACGACCTGACGATATGTGCCGCTTTTGCCCAGCACCACATCACCGACTTGCACATCTTTGATGGCTTTGAGGCCATGTGCAGTAAACAATTGGCTGTCTGGAGCAAAACATTGGTTGACGGCGACCGCCGTATCATTCGCCACTTTCAAAAATGGCACGACGCCTTGCGATTTACCATTGGTGCCTTTGATGTATGAACCGAGCGCACGCACCGGTGTCCAGTCATTGCCCAAGCCGCCTGCCCATTTGGACAGCATCGCGTTGTCTTGGATCGCGCCATAAATGCCATACAAATCATCCGGCACGGTGGTCAGATAGCAAGACGAGAGCTGTGGACGCAGTGTGCCAGCATTAAACAAAGTTGGCGTGGACGCCATGTAGTCAAAGCTAGACAGCAAGTCATAAAATTCAATGGCACGCGCTTCACGGTCATCTTCTTGGATGGCCAAACCCATCGCCACACGCATAAAAAACAGTTGTGGCAACTCAAAGCGCACATCGTTGCTGTGCAAGAAATAACGGTCGTACAGGGTTTGCAGACCCAAATAGGTAAACTGCGCACTACGCTCAGGCTGGATCGCGGCTTGCAAGCGTGCCACATCAAAGCTCAGCAGTTCAGGGTTGAGCAGCTCCAGCTCCACACCACGCTGCAAATACACCGGCAGCGCATCACCTTCTTTGGTGTCGAGTGGCAGACCCAAAAAGCTCAAGCCTTCTTTGAGCAGATCTTCACGCAACAGACGTGCAGTGACATAGGTATAGTTCGGCTCTTGTTCAATCCGAGTACGCGTCGCCATCATCATGGTAGTGGCAATGTCGGCTTCGGCGACACCGTCGTACAAGTTCTTGACGGTCTCTTCAATCACCGCCGCCACATCAATGCCTTCTAGACCTGTTGCGGCGTGTTGCATCGCAGCTTCAAGTGCACCCAAATCCAACGGCTTTTTGTGACCGTTGATATCGGTCACTTGCAAGGTCGGGTGATGGTTGGCTGCACCACTTTGCTGGCGCATGATCGCGTGTTGTTCGCGGTAAATCACATAATCACGCGCCACTTTGTGCTCGCCAGAGCGCATCAGCGCCAATTCAACTTGATCTTGAATCTCTTCGATGTGCACAGTGCCACCCGAAGGCAGGCGACGTTTAAAGGTACTGACCACCCGTTCAGTCAACTCTTGGATACGATCACGCACACGACTTGATGCACTGGCTTGCTGGCCTTCCACCGCCAAAAATGCTTTGGTGATGGCGATACTGATTTTCTCAGCATCAAAGCTCACCACGCTGCCATTACGCTTGATGACGCGCAGTTGCCCTGGTGCGGTCATCGCGGTGTTGGGGTTGTCTAGTGTTGCGTTCATGATCACTCCATGCCAACGGTCAGATGCGTTTCGGGTAGCCAAAACCACAGGCAAAAGCAATGCCGTTGTGGTGTCTAGCCCTAAGCCAAACCACAATCTATAGTGTTGTATCTGATTGAAGGGCACAAGATACAGAAAATCAGCCTTGCCCTGCAAGCGATCACTTGCTCACAAAACCTGTGGATAAACGACGGCCAAAAACTCGCCAATAGGACGCAAAAACAAGTGATACAAGGGTTTGAGTCCCCCTGTCCCTGTGGATAACTTTTTTATTCCGCTGGTCAGAAAAAAAATAAAAAATTGCTTGACTTTGTATGGGTGTACAACAGTTTTGAGGGAGATGTATCTGTGTGCTGTATCAGTTTCGTGAGCAAATCTTGGTTTACATTGTAAACGGTGTAGTATAGCCAGCATGTTAGGCCCGTATCCTCCTTGATTTTTAAAGGATACTTGTTTTCGGGGAATATTGATGACGCAAGAAGAGAAGCTGCCACGCATTCTGATTGTCGAGGATGACGAGCGTCTGGCGACCTTAACCCAAGATTATTTGATCCGTAATGGCTTGGAAGTCGGCGTAGAAACCGACGGCAATCGTGCGATTCGTCGCATCATCGCTGAGCAGCCCGATATGGTGGTACTCGACGTGATGCTACCCGGTGCCGACGGTCTGACCGTGTGCCGTGAAGTGCGTCCGCACTTTCATCACCCGATTTTGATGCTCACCGCTCGGACTGAAGACATGGATCAGGTGTTGGGTTTGGAGATGGGCGCGGATGACTATGTCGCCAAGCCTGTTCAGCCTCGCGTGTTGCTGGCACGGATTCGCGCCTTGCTGCGTCGTACCGACAAAGTTGCCGACGAAGAAGTATCGCAACGCCTTGAGTTTGATGATTTGGTCATCGACAACGGCGGTCGCTCGGTCACCTTGGGTGGTGAGCCAGTCGATTTTACCAGCGCCGAATACGATCTGCTGTGGCTATTGGCCTCCAATGCCGGTCGCATCCTGTCGCGTGAAGATATTTTTGAGCGTCTGCGCGGCATTGAATACGATGGTCAAGACCGTTCGATTGATGTGCGGATTTCACGGATTCGTCCAAAAATTGGCGATGATCCCGAAAACCCCAAACGCATCAAAACCGTGCGCAGCAAAGGCTATTTGTTTGTCAAAGAGTCTGGCCCCAACATTTAATCGGGTATCACCTTAGTTGCTCGCATGAATCCACGGTTTGAAAGTTTGCGTCACAGCATCTTCCTGCGTATCTACGCAGGTTTGGTGCTGGTGTGTGTGTTGGTGGGGATTTTTGCCTATGTGCTGATTGAAACCATCAACGGACAACGGGCGCAAAACTACCGTGAAGATATGGCTTCGGGTGCGTTTTATTTGATCACCCAAGGGATTGCCAGACAACCCGATGCCATCTCGCGGCAAAACTGGATCGACGATGCCAGTCTGTTGCTCAACTTGCCACTGGCCTTGATTTCTCAAGATCAAATCGAGCTAGATCGGCATGAGCAAGATCTGATCGACCAACAACAGACCGTCGTGCGCTACAACACCGATAAGTTGTATGCCGATGTGTATGCCAAGGTTCCTAATCAATCCCTGCTGCTCTACGCTCGTGTCGATAAGATGAGCGAGCAACAGATCAAAGCCATTTCGGTTTTTTTGCTCGACGACTTGGTGCATTATCCCAACCAAGAGCACAAGCGTCTGAGAGCGCTGCAACCCTATTTTAGTTATCCCCTCAGCATTCAGCCCGTTGAGCGGCTACAGCTCGATGTGGATCAACGAGCGCGTCTGCGTCGTAAAGAAGTGGTGTTGGTGTTTCGCGATAGTGCCACCGCCAACAACTCCAATATCTTGATTATCAGCCCGCTTGCCAACAACGACATGTTGGTGATGGGGCCAATCCCGTTATTTAATCGCATGCCGTTACGCCTGTTTATTGGCGTCACCATGCTCAGCCTATTTTTGATCAGCTTGGGCGTCTACACCCTGATTTTCCCGCTTGAGCGTAAGCTGCGCCAAGTGCAGTTGGGGGTCGCACAGGTGCGTGGTGGTGATTTTAGTGCGCGAGTCCCCGTGACTGGCCAAGATGAAGTCGCACATTTGGCCGATATGTTCAACAACATGACCGAGCATATTCAACGCTTGATTGAAGCACAACGCGAGCTGACCCGTGCGGTCTCGCATGAACTGCGCACACCCGTTGCGCGGATTCGTTTTGGTGTGGAGATGCTCGCGGATACCGACGACTACGATTCACGGTTGGAGCAGCAAGAGCACATTGACAAAGACATTGAGTCGCTCAATCAACTGATTGATGAAATTTTGACCTATGCCAAACTAGAGCAGGGGACACCGTCACTCCATCTAGAGTCGATTGCGCTGTACCAGATCGTCCGACAGGTTGGTGAAGAAACGCGCGCATTGGGTAAAGCCATCAGTGTCGAGGTGCTAGAGCCTGATCAAACCGTTACTGCAATCGCAGAGCAGCGTTATTTGCATCGGGTGGTACAAAACCTTGCTGGCAATGCCATTCGCTATGCCAATCAGCGCATTCGGATCAGTGCGGGCATTGAGCAGGGGCGTGCCTTTGTGTGCGTCGAAGATGATGGGCCGGGTATCCCCGAAAAAGACCGTGAAAAAATATTTTTGCCCTTTGCTCGCTTAGACGACAGCCGCACTCGCGCATCGGGTGGCTATGGTTTGGGCTTGTCGATTGTGTCGCGGATTGCATTTTGGTTTGGTGGCAGTATGCAAGTCGATCAAAGTCCTGAGCTTGGCGGTGCGCGATTTATCATGCGTTGGCCAATTCAGCCGAAGAAATCATAATTTTGTCGACCTTTTGCACAAGGTTTGCTGTTGTTGTATGGTAGATTTTGTCTAGACAAACCAAAACAAGCCTACTGTGCAGATCATGTCGGAATCTACAAGGGAGTTATTACTCCGCAAGCTGACCAACTTAGTCTCTAGACCCGCATACGCGCCAACTTAAGCTATTAACCTGTTTAACCATAATAACTTAGCCCTTGT
>CALFYA010000332.1 GCA_937952925.1 uncultured Moraxellaceae bacterium | reverse complement strand
GCAGATATGCTATTGATCGCCGATGGTGATATTCAAGGGAAAGGTTCGCGTGTTGAGGATCTGAAAAGATCATTAGATAAAGATCAGTTTATACTTTTAACCTGTAAAGAAACTGAAAATACTTTGCCATCAAAACTGCTGTTTGAGTTGGCAATTGAAAAATTCCCTCGTATGAAAGGTGAAACCAAAAAAGGTTTTGATGAGAGTGAGCTTCAGAAAAAGATGGATAGTGGGGCTATTGATATTTTTGAAAAATCAAAAAAAGGTGTTGGTCTGATTCTAGATAACATCATACGCACTGATCCACCGATTAAAGTGAATAATAAACTCAAAAGAGCTTTTGCCGATGAATCCGGTACGGTGAAAGAAAAACTCAAATTTTGCCGCAGTATGTTGGCAAAAATGGATGATTTAGACGCATGGGAGTTGACCGAAACAGCAACATCCATCTGTGAGCAGATTTTTGAGTTTATTGAAAAGCGCAACCAAGAAATCATCGGAGCCACCTCATATGCGTCATAACCACCGCAGTTGCATGTTGTATGCGCTATTCTTACAGCGTGAGCATGCCAAAGCCTTGGCAGATGCACTTAACCAAACTGATCAGGGAAAATGATGCGTTTATTGTTGGGGTTATTGATCATGACGTGCAGCATCGGCCACGCTGCATCCTCCTACAGCGCCCAATACACCAACTGCATTGACCGTGCCGGCGGCGTAACGGCAGATACCATCGACTGTATTGGGCAAGAGCTGGCGCACCAAGACAAACGGCTCAACCAAAATTACCAACACCTGCTCAAAGTCTTGCGACCAGAGCGCAAGACCGAACTGCGCGATGTACAACGCCTGTGGCTCAAATACCGTGAAGCCAATTGCAACTTTTACTATGATACTGAAGGCGGCTCGCTCGCCCGTATCATCGCCAATCAATGCATGCTCGACATGCTCATCGAGCGCAATCAAGAACTTGAACGCCTGATTGAACAGCATTAACAATACACACAGTTTTCATTGATTTTTCAAATGCCCACTCTAGAATGGTTTGGCCTATATAAAATAGGTCAATATTATTTGATTGGAGCAAGGCGAAATGGCAAATATTGTAGGTACAGCAGCACATGACACGCTGAATGGTACAGTAGATGATGATGTGATTGAGGGTGTGGGTGGCAACGACACCATTGATGCAGGTGCCGGAAATGATACCGTATATGGTGATGTTGCAAGTAACTCAAGTACATTATTAAACCTGCCTGATCTTTCGCAAAATACCGCAGGCGCAGTCGTCAATCTGCAATATACCGATGATGCGGCAGTGCCTATTAATATCGGTAATAGTACGTTTAATTTTGGCGGTCGAGTGTACTCCGGCAGCAATATTTATGTGAGTAGTAATGGTTTGGTGTCTTTTGGTTATGCCAATTCATCTTATTCCAATCAAGAAGACGCTCCTGACGAATCGATTGCAGTTTATTGGGATGATTTGGGGGTTTTTAACGCTGCTAGCGTGATTTACAAACTACTAGATCTCAATCAAGATGGTCAGCAGGATGTATTACTGATTGAGTGGGACAAAGTTTCCCGTCTGGGTGACAGTGGCGAACTCAGCTTTCAGGTTGCCTTACAACTCAATACAGGCACGTCGTATGGTGGGATCTCGGTTCGCTATATGGATGTCCAAGGAAATTCTCCTCAGGCCGGCAATGGTTTTGGTGCAACGATTGGTTTTACCCATTCAAATGGATCACTGACGCTTTCTTATAATGGTCTTGGCGTGGGCAGTAGCCTGATTCGTTCGGGTGCTGCATTTGATCTGGTGAGCGCCATCAATCTTGATGAGATCGGTGATGATACGCTGGTGGGTGGCGCTGGTAACGATGCGTTGTATGGTGGCTGGGGCAATGACACCGCCGACTACAGCAGCTCCACCGCCAGAATCATCGGTACTGTCAATGGCACGGTCAGTGATGGACTCGGTGGTGTGGATCGTCTGCATAGTGTTGAAAACATCACAGGTTCGGCCTTCAATGATGTGATTTCAGGTGATACAAGCAACAACATCCTGCGTGGAGCGGCTGGTAACGATTTTCTAGATGGTAAAGGTGGGATTGATCAGCTCTATGGTGGTCAAGGCAACGATATCTATATTACGGATGGTAATGATCAAATCACTGAGCTTGCAGACGAAGGGATTGATGAAGTTCGCTCGAGTGTTGATGTCGGTGTGATTGAAAATATTGAGCGTATCAAACTGATTGGTACAAATAACGCGAGAGTGAGTGGGAATGCACTCAATAACACGATATATGGTAATAGTGGTGATAATACGCTGATTGGCGGTGAAGGTAACGACTTTATCGATGGAGGGGATGGTTCAGATCGTATGGAAGGGGGGGTGGGTCATGATACCTATGTATACCACATGGATGGGTGGTCTCAAGATTGAAGTGCAACAGCGACTTTTAGTCGTATGACTTCTTGGGAGAATACCTCCTCCGGTGTCATAAATCCAAGCACCTTTCGAGGTCGGCCATTCAGTGCTCTGGCTATTTTATCCAGATACTCCTGATCAAAATGCGACAGATCAATACCTTTGGGCAGGTACTCTCGAATCAACCCATTGGTATTTTCATTGCTCCCACGTTGCCATGGCGAATGTGGATCACAGAAGTAAATGTCCATTTTGATGCGCTCAGACAGCGCTTCATGACATGCCATTTCTTTACCCTGATCGTAGGTCATGCTTTCTCGAATCACTGCTGGAATACGCTCAAACGCTTCGCTAAACCCTTGCAACACAGAGGCTGCGGTTGAGTCGGGCAGTTTAACCAACAGCACAAAACGACTCTTACGCTCAACCAACGTCCCGACTGCGCTTTTGTTGCCAGCCCCTTTGATCAAGTCGCCTTCCCAATGCCCACCAATCGATCTGCCACCAATTTCTTCAGGCCGATCATGGATTGAACGCATGTTGGCAATCTTGCCTCGTGCATCGGTAGCGGCTTTGCTCGGCTTACCTTTCTTGCGTAAATAGGACAGAAGCTCTTTTTTCAGCTCGCCACGCGGCAGGGCGTGAATAAACGCGTAGATGGTTTGGTGGCTGACCACCCATGCCGATTGATCGGGGTGCATATGCTTGAGTCGTCCTGTGATCTGTTGGGGTGACCAGCCTTGATCAAGGTAGTCTCGAATGGTTGGCCAGTTGGGATGATCCAGCGACAATTTGCCATGCCCCCGATGCCTGTGCCGCTTTGAAGCATCGTGTGTTTGGCAGGCACAATAGGTTTGTGTCTGTGTTCTGCTGATTCCTCGTCGAATCTCACGACTGATCGTGGATTGATGCCGGTTCAGCGTTTGGGCAATCGCTCGAACGCCACAACCCTGATTCAGTTGTTGCTGAATTTGATTGCGTTCGTCAAGACTGAGATGATGATAGGACATGGCAACACCTTAATTCATAGGGTGTTGCACTTCAACTTTGATTCCAAGCAGGGATAGATACTGTTTCATACGAAACAGCAA
>CALFYA010000331.1 GCA_937952925.1 uncultured Moraxellaceae bacterium | reverse complement strand
ACGCTCCACCTGATCAAATCCGGTGCAATGCGCATCAATAAACGCCCGATCATGCAAGTTGTCACGCAGGATGATGGCAATCATCGCACTCATCAAAAACGCATCCGTACCGGATTTGAGCTGCAAGTGAATATCGGCTTGTTTCGCGGTTTCGGTACGGCGTGGATCAATCACCACCATGGTACGATTGGGGTCTTTGCGCAGGTGCTTGAGCGTGTCACGCGCATTGGGAATACCATGTGACTGAAACGGATTACAACCAATAAACAGCACTACTTCGGCATGCTCGACATCTTCGGTGCTGTGGCAGGTTTGCCGACCAAACAGACGACCATTGAGCCAAAAATCACCGGTTTTTTCTTGGCCAAGCGAGTTGTAGTTCCAGCGGCTTTTCATCGCAGCGCGCAGTTGTCCCAAATACGCCCCACCCAAATGATTGCCTTGTCCGCCCCCACCAGCGGTCGCAAACGCATTACCGCCATGTTGCTCGCGAATCTGGAGTAAACGCTGCGCGATATCGTCTAATGCCGTATCCCAACTCACCGCGACAAAACTACCATCGGATTGGCGCTTGAGCGGATGGGTCAGGCGGTCAAGATGATCTTGGTAATGCGCTAGACGTGCGGCTTTTTGGCAGATATAGCCCTGTGAGATCGGGTGCGCTTCATCACCGCGAATACGGGTCATTTTGCCGTCTTCAACATCGACCAGCAGACCACAATTACGCGAACACAAAATACAAGCAGTGGATTGGGTGGTCATCACCAGATCTCCTGTGGGCGGATGACTTATAGAATAACGTTCGTTATTTTAACCATAAAACAAAGCAAACAAGCCGTCAATCACCATTGACCGACGGGTCAGCTCAGATGTTCAGCTGAGGACATGAGTGAAAGACTGTGTTGCAATACCGACTGCACAATCTCATGTTGTTTGGCCGGATCAGCCACGGCACGCGCGAGCACAATTGCGCCCACCGCTTGGGCAAGCAGCGCCCACGCCTGCTCACGATTGCCCACTGCCGCATGGATGATCTCCATCAAGGAGTCAAGGTGTTGCTCAAATTCAGTTTTGCTGCGCTCGTCGGCACGGCCAATTTCCGCACCAAGCGCAGGAATAGGGCAGCCTTTTTCGGGATGCTGCACATGCCACACACTCAAATACATCGACAGCACCTGCTGTAGCTCTTGCGGTGTTTTATGGGCAAAATTGGCCACCACCTGTGTCAGTTCCTGCTCGATGATCGCGTGCAAAAAATCCGCTTTGGATGTGAACTGGGTATAAAACGCCCCTGTGGTGACTCCCGCCGCTGCAGTGAGCGCATCCATCCCTGTATTGGCAAAGCCTTGCTGTTTGGCGAGGGCTGCTCCGGCCTTGAGCAATTGACGACGAGCTTGGATTTTGTGTTCGGGTGGATAACGCATGATCAATGCTCACAACAACCATACCCGCAGCATAGCATAACGATCGTCATGGACAGCATACACCTGTCGATATGCAAATCATGTTATGGTTGAGCCGATAACCTGATGGATTAAGGCAACATGGCGGCGACGGCCTTCCCTCCGTTTTCACAGCAAGGCTTTCAATGGCTAGCAGATTTGTATCAATGCCAAGCCAACACGCTAATTGCCGATGCACTCACGTTGCAGCATGCCTGTTTGCAGCTGGTGACCGCGAGTGGCTTGACCATTGTTGGTGAGCGTTTTTATCAATTCGACCCTGTAGGGGTGACCGGTGTGGTGTTGCTCGCCGAATCCCATCTGGCGATTCATACTTGGCCGGAGCATGGGTTTGTCTCTATTGATCTGTATGTGTGTCATTTTAGCCAAGATAATCAATCCAAAGGCGAGCAACTGCTTGCTACACTGATTGACTATTTTCAAAGTCTGCAACCCCGTATCCAACGGATTGCCCGTGGTACACCGCCTGAGCTTGTTTAAGATGTCATTTCGTCCACGTCCCCCCCGCTTTTTTCGCTTTGCTTGGCATCCGTCGTGGCATCCTACCTCTCATCCTGACCCCACACAGCCGTGTATCTTACTGATTCATGGTCTGATGGCGGGTCGTCATATGCAGCAGCATTGGTTGGCCTGCTTGCGCGATTGGGGTTACCAAGATGTGACCTTATACAGCAACCATCGTTCATTAGGTGTCCTACGGGAGCATGCGCGGGTTGCGGCACAGCAAGGCCGACCGATTGTGCTGCTCGGCTACAGTCAAGGGGGCTTTCAAGCTCTCAAATTGGCTCGCTTACTGGCACACGATCACATCGATGTTGCCATGTTGGTGATGATTGCCGCCGGTGGGCTTGGCCGCTTTTATCCAGCGCAGTGGCGTACCGAACCGCGCTGTGTGCCAAGCAATGTCCGCTACGCTGCCCATTTTTTTGCAGAACATGACAGGCTTGGGACAGATCTGCGCACGCGTGCCAACCATTTGTATGCCAGTGGCTGGGCAACTGAGATTCTCAATCATGGTTTCGCAGCAGCATTGCAGATTGATCACTTCGCAATTAGTCGTGCTGCGCCTGCGCGTCCGATAGCTGATCCTGTATATCAGCATGTGCTGCTGCCCTTACAGCAGCGTTTGGCTTCACTCAACAACCTGCAAACTTGATGGATCATGTGCAAAATTTTTTAGATTAAAAAACAATTTTTAACGGCCTTGTAGCACAATAGGCATCAGAGCGTG
>CALFYA010000330.1 GCA_937952925.1 uncultured Moraxellaceae bacterium | reverse complement strand
GTGATGATCTGGTCAAGTCCAAGACGACACCAAAGACAGCGACGCTAGACAAGATTGCAGAGGGTGTTGCTCGCTGTGCGTTGGTGCAACGGCTCAAAGCCAAAGGCGAGTGTACGGCGTGTCATGGCGTGGGCAAAGTGCGTGCTGATGTGCGCATGGTGGCGTGCGGCAAATGTGACGGGACGGGTCGGGCGGTGTATACGCTCAAGGAGCGTGTTGAGTTGTTGGGCGTGGCGATGAGTACGGTCAATTATCTTAAAACGTGGCAGGCGTTTGAGGATGTGGCTATTGGTTATATTTATGAGTGGGATGAGATGATTCGGGGTAAGCTGAAAGTGCTTGTATCTGGTTAATAGATTTGCTATATAAACACTATGCTGGTCGTATTATGCAAAGCTCACTTTGGTGGGCTTTTTTTGTTGTCCGGCAAAAAGTTTAACCCACCGTCGAAAGGCGGTTTTTTACATTTTGGAGCCTGATATGGCAGGTGGTCGGCCTACGGATTACAGCACGGATCTCGCAGATGAGATTTGTGCGCGTATTGCTGAAGGCGAATCACTACGGTCTATTTGTCGCTGCGAAGGGATGCCGAATATCCGGTCGGTGATGCGGTGGCTCGGAATTCACCCAGAGTTTAGTCAACAATACGCACGCGCAAGAGAAGCCCAAGCTGAATCCATGTTTGAGGAAATGCTTGAAATTGCTGATGATGGCTCGAACGATTGGATGGAGCGCACCGGCAAAGACGGCGAAACAGGCGACAAGGTTGTCGATCACGAACACGTCAGCCGGTCGAAGCTGCGCGTTGATACTCGTAAATGGATGTTAGCTCGCATGGCACCCAAAAAATACGGCGATGCAACCAACATCAAGCTGTCGGGCGACGCAGAAAATCCAGTCGCTGTTTTGCTATCCGAGATTAGCGGCAATACGCTAAAACCAAAATGAACAGCCTCGTCGATCTAAAGCAACTGCTTGCTGATCCTTGGTGGCGTCTGACAAGTGGTGCGCTGTACAAGATCATGGTTAAAGATGGGGATGACGACGAAGGCTTGGTCATGCCTTTCATCCCTAACGAACACCAGCTTGAGTTGTTTCAAACATTCCACAATCGCAACATTATTTTAAAAGCCCGTCAGTTGGGCTTTACCACAGCAATTGCCATTTACTTTTTAGACTGCGCCTTGTTCCGCAAGGATGTACGCGCAGGCATGATCGCCCAAACCGATGACATTGCTAAGTCGTTGTTTCGGGATAAGGTCAAATTTGCTTACGACAATCTGCCCCAAGCGTTGCGCGATGCCATGCCGCTTGAGCGTGATAGCGCGTCTGAGTTGCTGTTTAGTCACAACAATAGTTCTATTCGGGTGTCCACGTCGATGCGTTCTGGCACGCTGCAATATCTGCATGTGTCCGAGTTCGGCAAGATTTGCGCCAAGTTTCCTGAGCGCGCTGAGGAAGTGGTCAAGGGTTCGATTCCTGCTGTTGCGCCGTCAGGCATTATCTTCATTGAATCGACAGCAGAAGGCCAAGAAGGTCACTTCTACCGCATGAGTGAGCAGGCTCGCAAGAATAAAGAGTCAAGCAAGCAACTCACCGCCAAAGATTACAAGTTCCACTTCTTCCCCTGGTGGGGCGCAAAAGAATACCGGATCGCCACTGACGATGTGGTCATCACTGACAAAGACCACAAATACTTTGATGCCATCGAGCAGTCAGAACAATGCACGATTGATCCTGAGCAGCGTGCTTGGTATGTCGCCACTCGTGACACCGACTTCTCAGGCGATGAACAAAGCATGTGGCAAGAATATCCATCTACGCCACAGGAAGCTTTTCAGCAGTCCAACGAGGGTTGCTACTACACCGATCAGATGGCGCGTTTGCGCAAAGAAAAGCGCATCTGTGACGTGCCCTATCAAGAGGGCGTGGTGGTCAACACCTTTTGGGATATCGGCAATAGCGACGGTACAGCGATTTGGCTGCATCAGCGCGTTGGTATGCAAGACCGCTTCATCCGCTTTATTGAAGGCTGGGGTGAGTCATACAGTTACTACGTCAAGATGTTGCAAGACCTTGGTTATGTGTGGGGTAAGCACTTCCTTCCACATGATGCTGATCATAAGCGGCAAGGCATGACACAAAACTTATCTCCTCGGCAAATGCTTGAGGAGTTGGGGCTGCGCAATATTGAAATTGTCCGGCGTTGTGATGAATTGCAGCACGGCATACAGCAAACCCGTACCGCGATGATGGGCGATATTTGGATTGATCAGACGCACTGCAAAGAAGGCATTGTGCATTTGGATCGGTACAAGAAGCGCTGGAACGAAAAGACCGAACGATGGTCTGATGAGCCGCTGAAAGACAAACACACCGAAGGCGCGGACAGTTTTAGACAGTTTGCGCAGTCGCTCAACAATATCGGCGCTCGACCAGTTCCGCCACCTCCAAAAATGCCCACCCGAACACACCACTGGAATAGACGATGAACGATAAGCTCATGCAAGTACATCAGCGTGCTTTGCGTGGATTTGATGCGACTTATGATCCACAGCGCGACAATCGAGCGCAGTGCTTGGAAGATCGTCGTTTTGCGTTTATTCAAGGTGCGCAGTGGGAGGACAATCTCGGTCAGCAGTTTGAAAACCGCCCGAAGTTTGAAGTCAATAAAGTGTCTT
>CALFYA010000329.1 GCA_937952925.1 uncultured Moraxellaceae bacterium | reverse complement strand
TTGTGTTTGTTTGCCACGCATTATTTTGAATTGACTGAGCTTGGCGAGCAGCTGCACATTGCCAATGCGCATGTGGCGGCGCGTGAGATCAACGGCGAGCTAATTTTGCTGCATCAAGTGCAAGCAGGGCCTGCGAGTCAAAGTCACGGGCTGCAAGTCGCAAAGCTTGCGGGTATTCCGGCGGCAGTGATCAAAGAAGCCAAAAATCGGCTCAAAATCTTGGAGCGCCAACAAGCCCAAGCCAGCGGTCGGTTGAATCAAAACGATTTGTTTGATGCGGTCGATGAGCCGGAAGTGGTCGAAGTGACTGTCGAAGTGCCGGTGGCTTCACCCGCACTCGATGCGCTGACCGCCCTTGATGTGGATGATTTGACGCCACGCCAAGCGCTTGAGCAGCTGTATCAACTCAAAGCCTTATTAAAATAACGGGGATAGACCAGCTGGGCAGCAACTGCCCAGCCGTCGCGCTGGATTAGGCTGGAATATCACGAACCGATGCAGCACGGATCGCTTCTTTGAGCGCGGCGTAGCCATGAATGGCAGGGAACTGTGGGAACTCAGCAATCACATTGGCAGGCGCATCAAACAAAAAGCCTTTGTCAGCTTCACCGAGCATGGTGGTGTCGTTGTAGGAATCACCCGCCGCAATCACACGGAAATTCAGGCCATGCAAGGCTTGGACGGCTTTACGTTTTTGATCAGGTTGACGCAGTTTGTATGCGGTGATCATGCCTTGCGCGTCGGTTTCAAGCTTGTGACAGAAAATGGTCGGCCAGCCCAATTGCTTCATCAATGGATGAGCAAACTCATAAAAAGTATCCGACAAAATAATCAGTTGAAAATGCGTGCGTACCCATTCGACAAACTCTTTGGCTCCTTCAAACGGCCCCATATCGGCAATCACCGCTTGGATGTCCGGCAAGCCCAAATTGTGCTCACGCAAGATATTCAGACGTTGAGTCATCAGCACATCGTAATCTGGAATATCACGGGTGGTGGCTTCGAGTTCTTTGATGCCAGTTTTTTTGGCAAAATTAATCCAGATTTCGGGTACCAACACGCCTTCTAGATCCAGACATACGATTTCCATGACAGCTCCTTCAAGATTGCGCCAATCGATCAACAAAATAAGGACAATACGTCCGCAGATTGCGCCGCACTCTACCTTGCTTTGCGGCAAAGGTCGAGCCTTTTGCATGCGTGGCGCTTGGCCTGCTATAGCCTTTGCTGATCCTCACGTTTTTGATTAGACTTTGCCAAATTTGACTGCGCTGATACCCAGCCAATTGCCAAGGAGCGCAACATGTCCCGTATTGTGACCATCGACCATATTGATGCACTTGCTGCCGAATACGCGCAAAAAGACGCCACCGACATCCTCAAACTCGCCCTCAGCCAAGCCGGTGAAGTCGCCATTTCGTTTAGTGGCGCTGAAGACGTGATTTTGATTGATATGGCGAAAAACTTGGGGCTGCCATTTCGAGTGTTTAGCTTAGATACCGGTCGCTTGCACCCCGAAACCTATCAATTTTTGGAAAAAGTGCGCAAACACTACAATCTCAAGCTCGAAGTGTGCTGGCCGCAGCCTGAAGCGGTACAGCAACTGGTCAATCAGAAAGGCTTGTTTAGCTTTTATACCGATGATCACAAAGAATGCTGTGGCGTACGCAAAGTCCAGCCCCTCCGTCAAAAACTCGCCACCCTTGATGGCTGGATTACCGGTCAACGCAAAGACCAAAGCCCTACCCGCGCCGATGTACCGGTGATCCAATATGATCAAGGCTTTTCGGGTGTGGGTAAAACCTTGATCAAATACAACCCACTCGCCAATATGACCAGCGCCGAAGTGTGGAGCTATATCCGCATGCTCGAAGTGCCCTACAACCTGCTCCACGAGCGTGGCTTTACCTCGATTGGCTGTGAACCTTGCACCCGCCCTGTCCTGCCCAGCCAACACGAGCGTGAAGGCCGCTGGTGGTGGGAAGAAGCCACCCATAAAGAATGTGGTTTGCACGCTGGCAATCTCAAGGGTTAAGCTGATCTAAAGACGAAGCGATACAAGGAGGTATCCATGATCAGACGCCAGTGGCTCGGATTGGGGCTGTGTTGGTACGCCTCCATCGCAATGGCGGAGCCGATCTCTTGCACCTATGCCGCCAAACACAGCAAAGCCGGTCTGCAAGCCCACGAGGCTTGTGCCGAACTGCAAAGCGATGGGCAGTTGCAACTGCTGCCCCATCATCTCAAGCGTCTGGATGTTGATGAGTTTGGCCTAGCAACCCTCTGGGCAAACGGTCAGCACTACTATATCAATCGTCAAGGTCAGAGCCTTGCGGTGCTGTCGTTTGACAACTGGGCAGATGAGTTTTCAGAGGGCTTAGTGCGGGTACGCCGTCATGGCAAAATCGGCTTTTATAACCGTCAACTTCAAGAAGTGATTCCGCCGCAATACGACTGGGCATCCCCATTTGAGCAAGGGATTGCGCGAGTGTGTCAAGGTTGCCAAGAAATCCAACAAGGCGAACACCGTGCGGTGGTTGGCGGGACATGGAGTCAAATCAATTGCCAAGGTCAAACCTTGCCTTCAGCAGATGCGTTGTTTAGCACCCCACCACATTAGGATGGAGTGTCATCGACGCCCAAGCTTTTGAGCACAAAGGGCAGCACGTCTGGAGACTCATG